>NZ_JAYGHE010000074.1:0-36112 GCF_034931145.1 Nostoc sp. UHCC 0252
CGTAGTTACTTACTTGCTCAGGAGTATCAAAGACTCGCCGATGAGTATCAAAGACTCTCCCGCGAGTATTAAAGACTCGCCAACGAGTATCAAAGACTCTCCCGCGAGTATCAAAGACTCGCCAACGAGTATCAAAGACTCTCCCGCGAGTGCTAAAGACTCGCTCACGAGGATCAAAGACTCGCCGACGAGTATTAAAGACTCTCCCGCGAGTATCAAAGACTCGTCCACGAGTATCAAAGACTCGCTCACGAGTATTAAAGACTCATTAATGAGGTTTAACTACTCATTCGCGGAATTCAAAGACTACAGCATTTATTGTTTGAATGCACTACACCACGATACGCGGTAGGGGCACAGCATGCTGTGCCCCTACGAATGCTTGTATTTGACGCAAGCGAGAACGGCTATAAACCGAATGGCAATATTTGCCTATGAATCAGATGCAGCTTTAACAGGTTTACTTTTAATAGCTTTAAAGCGTTCCCCTAACTGTTCGGCAATAGTTTTTAACCCTGGAGTTTTCTTAGCAGCTGTCTTCACGTAGTCGTAAACTGTCAAACTGCTGCCCATTGCTTCGCTGCCGACAGCCATTAGGGTATCATCTACCTGTTCTGTCAGTTGTTGCAGTTTAATCAACAGTTCGGTGAGGGTGGCGGCTAATTGATAATCGCGCACAAATTCGTCTACATCAAAACTGGCTGGTAAAATGTCTCGGTTAGACTGGGCAGCAGTTAGGCTAGTGTTGACAAAAGCTAGGCTTTTATCGCCCATCTTAAATAACTTGCGTCGTTCTTCCACACTCAGCGTCACGAGAAAGGGCATCTTTGCTTGGATAGTCGCAAAGGCAGCTTTAATTTCTTGGATATCTGCTGCGGAAAGGGAGCCTGTAATGTTTTGGTAAGCCATTGGTTATTTACCGTGATGAATCTGTTTGTTATGATTCCCACTGGTAAATGCGATCGCACAGTATTTAAGGAAGGGGGAGTAAGGAAATTAACCTCTCTGGTGTACACATAAGTCGAATTACCCCCCTTAATCCCCCCTTTCCAAGGGGGGAAAAAGAAAGAAATCTAGTTCCCTCCCCTTATAAAGGGGAGGGTTAGGGTGGGGTAAAACTTACGCTTCAAGCTAAATGAATTGTGATGATTCCCAGTGGTAAATGCGATCGCACAGTATTTAAGGAAGGGAGAGTAGGGAAATTAACCTCTCTGGTGTACACATAAGTCGAATTACCCCCCTTAATCCCCCCTTTCCAAGGGGGGAAAAAGAAAGAAATCTAGTTCCCTCCCCTTTATAAGGGGAGGGTTAGGGTGGGGTAAAACTTACGCTTCAAGCTAAATGAGTTCTGATGATTCCCACTGATAAATGCCATCCATCCGCCATCTCGTTTTTCGTATCGAAACATTAAGGAATATTGCATTTAAGCAGAAACCTGGAGGTAAACCGCCAAATCACTAGAAAGACCGTGGTAGTATGCTCTCGGTAAATGTGAAGATTTGGGAGAAAGACCTTTGACACTACGGGTTGCTGTTATTGGGTCAGGCCCTGCTGGTTCATCTGCCGCAGAAACACTGGCAGCCTCTGGGATTGAAACCTACCTGTTTGAGCGGAAGCTAGACAATGCAAAGCCTTGTGGGGGCGCAATTCCCCTATGTATGGTGAGTGAATTTGACTTACCACCAGAGATTATCGATCGCCGGGTACGGAAGATGAAAATGATTTCACCTTCTAATCGGGAAGTTGATATTAATCTGGTAAATGAAGATGAATATATAGGAATGTGCCGCCGGGAAGTGCTGGATGGCTTTTTGCGCGATCGCGCGGCAAAATTGGGCGCAAATTTAATTAATGCTACTGTTCATAAACTTGATATCCCAGGAAATAATACCGATCCCTATACCATCCATTACGTTGACCATGCAGAAGGTATCTCACAGGGGATTGCCAAAACCCTGAAGGTGGATTTAATCATTGGGGCGGATGGGGCTAATTCTCGCGTTGCTAAAGAAATGGACGCTGGGGATTACAATTATGCGATCGCTTTCCAAGAGCGAATTCGCTTACCCGAAGACAAAATGGCCTACTATAACGACCTCGCCGAAATGTATGTCGGTGATGACGTTTCGACCGATTTCTACGCTTGGGTTTTCCCCAAATATGACCACGTAGCTGTCGGTACTGGCACAATGCACATCAATAAAGCCAGCATCAAACAGTTACAAGCTGGTATCCGCGCCCGTGCTTCCGAGAAATTGGCAGGCGGTAAAATCATCAAAGTCGAGGCCCACCCCATCCCTGAACATCCCCGTCCCCGTCGTGTCGTTGGTCGCATCGCTTTGGTGGGAGATGCTGCTGGTTACGTTACCAAATCCTCTGGTGAAGGTATTTATTTTGCCGCTAAATCTGGGCGGATGTGTGCGGAAACCATTGTAGAAGCATCTAACAGTGGTAGCCGGATTCCTACAGAAGGCGACCTCAAGATTTACCTGAAGCGTTGGGATAAGAGATACGGACTCACCTACAAGGTGTTGGACATTCTGCAAAGCGTGTTCTATCGTTCCGACGCTACCCGCGAAGCATTTGTGGAAATGTGTGATGACCTCGATGTACAACGGCTAACATTCGATAGCTATTTGTATAAGACGGTTGTCCCAGCTAATCCCATTACTCAATTGAAGATTACTGCCAAAACCATTGGTAGTCTAATTCGGGGTAATGCCCTTGCACCTTAATTGAGGGCAAAGGACTGGGAATTCCAACAAATAAATTACTCAATTTTGTGGGGTGGATATCTTGGACGCTGATTCATTTGGGCGGGCAAGATGCCCACCCCACAATATATATCAATACTTCGGACAGAATTAAACAGTCAACTACACTGTCTTTGTCAGAGATACGCCCTTTTAACCAATACGGTTCAGTTAAGCCTAAAACTCTTACTGAAAGTGAATTTTTTTAACGAACCGCCAAGAACGCCAAGGACGCAGAGAGAAGAAAGAAATTTATTTTCACAAAGCGTTAAGCCTTAACCAAACCGTATTGCCTTTTAAATGCCGTATTTTTGGTAAAAATAATTCTGGAAAATCCCATTGGGGTCATACTTGCGCTTGAGGGCGAAAAATTTAGCCGATTGTGGATAAGCTCGACGAAATTGTTCCGGTGTAGCATGGAGACGATAGGGTAAATAATACCTGCCGCCAACTGCAAGGGCTGCCTCAATCAGTTTCTGGGTCATTACCTCCATCTTTGCCTCCCCCTCTTGAGTGCGTTGCTGATGAAACAGCATCACCAATCCAAAAACTTCCCCATCGGCATATCTGAGAAAACTGTCGTTATCTTGGTGAACATTTCGCACTGTGACATTGAGCAAATCCCCTTTGAACTGCGGAATAATCACGCGACACTTCTCTAAAAAAGCTTCCAGCGATCGCTACCTTCTGATCTTGACGTAAGGCATCTCTAAGTACAGACTGTAATATCACCTCAGTAATTCCAGGCTGACTATTAACCTGCTTAATTGTCACCCGTGTTTGATTCAGGTGACTGGCATCATCAACCGTGCCAGGAGGCAGAGTTTGACGATCATTGCGATCGCTCCAAGCTGTTAAAGTCAGGTGAGCAACAGGTCTGGCAATGACTGTCAAAGCAATAGTGGTAACTGCCACAAGCACAAGCAGGATAATCTTCAGCCTGTTTTTCAACAATTTACTCCTGTGGGAAAGCTGCATAACCTGGATTGAAGGGGCAAAATAGAAAACATGACGATTGAATCCGATTCCTCTAATCCACCAACCCCAAAACCAGTTTCCGACAACGATTTGCAACCGGATGACTTTGACGGTAGTTCAACTGAGAAGAACTTAACCTCAGATGTACTAGCGGCGATTGGGTCTTTGCAATCTCCGCAACATACAAATGCTTTAAAACAAGCTCGTTCTGACTTCAAGCAACCTACTACCAGCCAATTCACAGTTAAGCCAAGGGCATTGCTAATTACTCTAATAGCGATCGCCATCACCTTTACTGGAATTATCCTCAATAACTGGATCGTTGGCATTATCGGAACGCTGATAAGTTTGCTGTTATCCCTAGCCATATTATTGCCTTGGTTCCAAGAAGTTTTAAACGAGTGGTTTTCACCCCAAGAACGCACCCTGTTTGTGGCCTTTTTGGGATTACTAGTAGCCATCATCGGCTTGATTAGGTTCACAGGTGTAAGCGATCGCTTACTTGCTTTAGGACGCAAAATTAATTGGGACATTGCTGGTAGCCTAGCAGAATGGTTTGGCGCTTTGGGGCAGATTCTCATCGCCATCATTGCTGTTTATGTCGCGTGGCGGCAATATGTTATTTCCAAAGACTTGACAATTCAGCAAAACATGCTGACGATTCAGCAAAATATTATTACCCAGCAACAGACAATTGATTCCTATTTCCAAGGCGTTTCAGACTTGGTGTTAGATGAAGAAGGGCTATTAGAAGATTGGCCTCAAGAAAGAGCGATCGCTGAAGGACGCACGGCGGCAATTTTCAGTAGTGTTGATAGCAGTGGTAAAGCGAAAATTCTCCGTTTTCTCTCACGTTCTAAGTTATTGTCACCTCTAAAACGCGATGGCCGATTAGGTCGAGCCATTTTCAACGGAAGTGGTGGATATGCAGAAGACCGCCTAGAAGGTGTGCGCGTCATTGATTTAGGCGTTATGTTAGCCGCAGCAGACCTTTCTGGTACTGATTTGCGTTGGACTGATCTGAGCGAAGCTAATCTTGTCCGCGCTAATCTGAGCGGTTGTGATTTAGTAAAAGCCAACCTCTCCCGCACTATTTTATATAGTGCTAATCTTAGCGATGCCGACATTAACGGCATTCGCCTATTCTATGGTGTAGTGGATAAAGCATCACCCCGCAGCCGCACTGAACCCCCAGATTATGAAACCGGCGAACAAACTGGCGCTGTAGTGGAAAATGCCGATTTCAGTAATGTGCAACGGATGTCTGAGTCTGCACGTTGCTACTGTTGCGCTTGGGGTGGTGAAAAAACTAGAGCTACTATTCCTGGTGGTTGTGAAGGTATCCCTAATAAGTTGGGAAGATAGTTATAAAAAATGTAAGAATTCAGGAGTCAGAATTCAGAATTCAGAATAGTTAAAAAATCAAGAGAACATTTGATGAATAAATATACCAATCATTCTAGGTTACTGATAAATTCTGGCTCCTGACTCCTGGGTGCTGAATTCTTACTAAAAAATTAGTTAGCCGCATTAAAAATCTGTTGTGCAGTTAAATTTAATTGGTGGAAAGTAGGTGATGAAATCGTTGTATTGCCTTGAAAAGGTGTCATTTGATATTCACCATCAACTAATTCGCATACAAAAATAGTCGGTTGTTTGGGATTACCGATGAACTTTCTTGCACCCAATGGAGCATAATCAACAATCCAATATTCGGGAATTCCCATTTCTTCGTAATCCCCAAGCTTATTGTAATAATCATCTCGCCAGTTGCTTGAAACAACTTCAATAACTATTGGAACCGATGCTGCAAGGCTTACTGTTGACTGTTTTTGAAAAAGCGGTTCATTGTCGAGATTATCAAGATTTAGCAGCAACACATCAGGCGAATAAGCAGATTCGGCAGAAGGAGTTTGGATAAATGAAGTTTTGGGTATAGTGTAGGGAAGATTCAGGCGATCAAACTCGACAGTTAGCTTATGGGCTATAAATCCCACAACTTTTTCATGCGCTCCGGTTGAGGGTGGCATTTCAATAATTACTCCTTTGTGCAATTCATAGCGTTTAGCATCATTGGGATACCATTCAATAAATTCGTTGAAGGTGAGTAATTTGGGCAACGCTTGAGTCATAATCTTACCTCCATATATGTTTTATTTTATGCAATACCTACTCTTGATTATTCTAACTACCTTTGATCGGGCAATTGACTAATACGCTTCAAAATCTGGAGTACATTATATAATTCATTACCACGGTTACGGACATCAAAAATGTTTGAAGTGGCATAGCGGGGAGGATAACCTTTGAGCAGTTTAATGAACATAAAACTGCCACCAGAAGTAATCATCCCAAATACTACATCTTGTGACTGGGGAGCAGCCAGCATATATGCCAAAATTTGGTCAAGTCCTGCTTCTACAGAATAAGCAACCTGTTTTGACTCAATGACTGTTACCCATAATTTTTGATTTAGAAGTAAGAAATCAATTCGTCCTTTGATAATAATTTGGTTGTCTTGTGTTTCAATCTCGATAGACTTCTCTAATTTGAGATGAAAAGGAGGTAGATAAAACTTACCAATGAATAGCAGTGGTGATAAAACAGTAGTGTTAACTGTATTTTCTAATAAAGGCGGATGGTTTCGTAAATTTAAATAACCTGCCTTTATTTGATCCAATAGTTGCTTTTCTAAACTTGTCAGTTCTGGTAAGTCATCTTGCCACTCTCGAAAGAATTCTTCCGAATCAACGAACTCTAATCCATAGAGCAATATTAGTTGCTCAAGTGTGACGTTTTCCGCAGCAATTTGAGTCATTATGTTAATTAAGTAGGAGAAAAACCTACCAGTCTAGTAATTCTTGCCTTCAGGTAAGGTCAGAATTTCAACGCCATCTTCAGTTACAGCTAAGGTATGCTCACATTGAGCGGATAGTTTGCGATCGCGCGTTACCGCAGTCCATTTATCGCTGAGAACTTCGACTTCGTAAGTACCTTCATTAATCATTGGCTCAATAGTAAAAACCATCCCTGGTCTGAGGCGCTTACCCTTACCGCGAGTGCCATAATGAGGAACATCCGGCGCAGTGTGGAAAATGTTACTGATGCCGTGTCCAACAAAATCTCGCACCACAGAAAAGCCTTGCCCTTCAGCATACTCTTGAATCGCTGCACCAATATCGCCAATCCGTCCCCCCGGTTTCACTTCAGCAATACCCAGGCGCAAACACTCTTCTGTCACCTCTACTAGCTTCTTCGTTTTTGGGGAAGGAGTGCCAACAAAGAATGTCTTGGATGTATCGCCATGATACCCCTCAACAATGGGCGTTACATCAATGTTAATAATGTCACCATCTTTGAGAACCTGCTTGGCGTTAGGAATGCCATGACAGATTACCTCATTGACACTGGTACAAATCGATTTTGGATAACCCTTATAGCCAAGAGGTGCGCTTTTTGCCCCATGCGCTTGCGTCCAACGTTCGGCTTCATCATTTAGTTCCAGAGTGCTAACCCCTGGCTTCACAAACGGTTCGAGATGCTGGAGAAGTTTGGCTGCTAAACGCCCTGCCTGACGCATTTTCTCTATTTCTCGTTGGGATAAAATGACAATTAGTTCGGTTTTCATTAACTTTTATCTAGACAAATTTACATAAACATAGTGAACCCTGTCTGTGCGGCTCTTTGAGCAGCATCAGCAACCTTTAAGGTATACAAACTCTCCTCTGGGGTAACGTACAAAGGAGTGCCATCAAAAAGATGGTCTAACACCATACCTGTATCTTTGGCAAACAAACCCCGGCGAGGGCCAACCTGTATAGGTGTTGTTTCCCCTGGCTGGATGAAAAGTCCTGTGTCGCCATCAAAAACTAAACCACCTTTTTCACCGTGAACTTCAAACTTACGTTCTGATTGCCAAATACTTTCGCCTTTGCCATAGACTATTTGGGCTAAAAGTCCACTGTTGAAGGATAGTTCACTAGTGCAAAAACAGCTTTGGTAATATTCCGGTTCTATTTCCCAATATCGCTGATGACAGTTAACAGTAAATACTGTACCAAATAAATCGATGAGACGATGTAGGCGAGACAGCGCCCCAATTAAGGGAAAACCGAACAATTCGTGGTTATAAGTCCATTTACGGGGTGCAGGATTTTGGGGATTGATGGTGCTGTAGCGAACATAAAACACTTCACCAACTTTGGCTAAGTTTTGCTTCAAAGCTTGATGCAAACCACCCAAAAGTTCTAGATGTTCTACGTGTAAAAGTTTTTGTTGTGCTTTGGCTAGAGCAATCAGTTCCTCTGCTTCGACTACATCCAAGGAAAGGGGATACTCTATAACTACGTGTTTGCCGTTACTAAGTGCTGCACGAGCGATCGCACCATGATCTCGATTAACAGTGCAAATCACTACCAGGTCTATATCTTCACGCTCTACTAGCTCTTGCCAAGAACTCAACGCTTTAATCTGGTACTCTCTGACAAAGGTTTCGGTTTTTTCTGCGGTATGACCAACAACTGCTATTAACTGCGATCGCTCATCATGGAGCAATGCCTCAGCCCGCAACTTTGCCGCATACCCAGTACCTACCAAACCTACACGCACTCTTGCTTTTTCCAAAGATGCTCCTGAATTATACATGATCCTGCTATATAAAAACTTGGTACAAACCCATTATGTAACCTGCTTATAAATAGGTTTTTGTTAGCCTTGTTGTTGCAGGAAATATTTTATTTCAAACTACCTCAAGTTTATTGGTTGTCTTGACAAAAGTCTGATTCTATGGGTGGAAAAGCTTTATTGCAAGTTTGAATAACATCAAATTTAATCATGTTTTCTTAGTGAGGAGATAGCTTTTTGTTATCACAGCCGGAATAAAGCAGTAAATACATTAATAAAACTTATCGGGATTAAGCAACTAAATTTCATTACTAATCGAGTTCAATTTCCAGTTACATAGTTTGATTTTTCTCGTAGTATCAGAATTGAAGCAAATATAAACTAGCGGCTAATTCTCAAGAACAGCCGCGACCTTTGCCCTAAGATAACTTATACTGCCGTTCACAAAAGAGAGGATTAATCAATGCCAACTTATAAAGTGACACTAGTCAACGAGGCTGAAGGGCTGAACACAACACTCGATGTTGAGGACGATACCTATATTTTAGACGCAGCTGAAGAAGCTGGTATTGACCTGCCCTACTCTTGCCGCGCTGGTGCTTGCTCAACCTGTGCAGGTAAACTCGTATCAGGTACTGTCGATCAAGGCGATCAATCATTCTTAGATGACGATCAAATAGAAGCTGGATATGTACTTACCTGTGTTGCTTACCCAACTTCTAATGTCACAATCGAAACTCACAAAGAAGAAGAACTCTATTAAGAGCAAAACTAAATAGCCAAATATCTATTTAATTGGTGATTGTAGTTGCTCGAACATTTGGACTGAGCGATCGCCAAACATCTCAATGCTACACTGAACCGAAATAGTTTCAGTGTAGCCTTCCAGCATCCCGATGAATGGCATTGCCCACACCTCTGTCTCAGAAGAATTAATTCTGAGGCTCACAGCGAAACATCTGAATACTGAAATTTTGGTTTTACCCACATTTCCAGCCCAGGGAAGCGCTTAAATTTGTTTGATTTAATAGCCTTTAGCGAATCATTTCGTACTGTTTTTAACCAAGCAGAAGGCACACTTAGATACTGTAATCGCAATAGTGCGTACACGTCTTTGTGTGCCTTATTTTTGTGAAATATTTTGTTGTTATCTAATTGATAGAGTCGATGGCGGGTATTATCATGTGCGTTTGTGCAAATAGCCCACCGTCAAAACTATTCAGCAGCTTTGTTATTAGCTCTATTAGCACGCGCCTCAGCCGAAGCCATCACTTCATCCATATTCTCTAGCACTTCACCAGGGAAGTTTTCCAAAACTCTGGTAGAAAGAGCAACCCGCCCTTTACCCTCATCCAAGTCAATAATTACAGCTTTAATTGGCTGACCAACTTGAAACACCTTTTCTAGAGATTCAATGAATTTTTGGCTTACCTGTTTGATATGAAGCAAAGCCCCCATACCATTTAAATCAACAAACACACCAAAAGGTTTGATGCCAGTCACTTTGCCTTCCACTAGTTGACCCAGTTCTAATAAGCTGAAGTTGCTAGAACGAGTTGCTAATCGCTGGGAAAGGATGAGTTTGTTGGTATTTTTATTAATTTCCAAAAAGCCCACAGTCAGATTTTGACCTTTGAGAGCTTCTAAATTATCACGCTCTGCCAGGTGCGATCGCGGAATAAATCCCCGCAAAGAGAGAATATCGACGGTGACACCACCCTTATTCACACCCATAACCTTTACTTGCACAGTCTGAGCATTTTCCTGCATTTCTGCCAGTCTTTCCCAGATGTGCTGAATTTCCAACTGCTTGCGAGAAAGAGTGACTTGACCTTCTGCATCCTGATCTCGGATAATCAAAAACTGCATTTCCTCTTGCAACGGCAGCACTTCCGATAAATCGGTAACTGCTCTCAAAGAAGCCTCATCGCGCGGCAGAAAAGCTGACGACTTGCCACCAATATCGACATAAGCTCCATCATGGTCAAGTTGGAACACTTTACCATGTACAACCTGTCCCTTTTGAAACTGGTAGTCGTGTTTTTCTAGCGCTTTGGCAAAATCGTCCATTGTAAATGACGAATTGGCTGTTTGAGAAAGTTTCGATTCGGAATTCATGACTTTTGAAGATTAATTTTTATTTGAGCTGATGCCATTGAAGTTTAGATTGTCATTTGTCATTTGTCAGTTATCCTTTGCAAATAACAAATGACCAATGACGAACTTGGGTGCATGGTTTTTAGTTCAGTTGACCAAAAAGTTGTTTTACCTGCTCCCAAGCATCGGTTGCCGCTTTAGGATTATAACTGGCACGAAGGTCACAGAAAAATCCGTGATCAGCTCCATCGTAGCGGAACACACGATGAGGAATTTTATATTTTTCTAACTCTGTTTCAATCTCATCTACTTGTTCGCCTGGGATGCTAGCATCTTCTTTACCAAAGAAGGCATAGAGAGTACCTGGAATTTCTCTGGTACGGGTGACAGTAGGAGTGCCACCTCCTGGTGTGCGAGTAGTAATTCCAGCACCGTAGAAGGAAGCTGTAGCTTTAATATCTAGTAAAGTGGCTGCAAGATATGCGACATGACCACCAAAGCAGAAGCCAATACAGCCAAAGCCATCTTTTTTGACTTGGGGCAGATTTTTGAGGTAGTCAATTGCTGATTGAATATCGCTTAGTAACTCTGAGGCTTGAGTTTGCATCGCGTAGCCTCTGCCCGTTTCAATATCTTCGGGTGTGTATCCGGTTTCAAAACCAGGAGCAGTGCGTTGAAAAAGTGCAGGTGCGATCGCTACATACCCAAGTTTGGCAATCCGTTCTGTAACATCCCGAATGTGAACGTTGACACCAAATATCTCTTGTAACACCACGACTCCTGGGTAAGATCCAGGGTCTTTTGGTTCTGCAAGATAAGCTGACACTTGAATATTATCTTGCAAAAGATTAACCGTTGTGGTAATTATTGCTTGCTCTGTCATAATAATTTTTACCAGTGCTATGTGATTAACCGTGTGTTTATTTGATATAACTATGCCAGTATGCCCAAGTTTTTTGTAATTAAATTATCAATAGAAAAGCTTCGTATGTAAATAAAATGATTGATATGTAGCAAATGCATCTGGACACAAAAAGAGTGCTGAGTAGAAAAGCAAAACTTAATACTCAAACCTCAGCACGGGCTAAATGCCCCGCTACCGCTCATAGAACTCAGCACTTAGTATTCAGGAGGTTTGGTGATGATTCAATTCCGTATTCAGCCAGACAGCGAAATTCCCGCATCAACCCAGCTGTTTAATCAAATCCGATTTGCGATCGCTTCTCGGCAATATCCCCCTGCTTACAAATTGCCAAGTACCAGGGCATTAGCAATGCAAACTGGATTACACCGCAACACCATTAGCAAAGTTTACCGTCAACTAGAAGAAGACGGATTTGTTGAAAGTATGGCTGGTTCGGGTATTTACGTTCGTCCCCAAGGTCATGAGGGCGGTAGCAGGCTGCAATCACCAATTCTCAAGCAAAATCCTGATGCCTATCAAGTTGTCCAGAAAGCACTCGATGATCTGCTCACCCAAGGATGTACACTCAATCAAGCCAGAGAGCTATTTTTAGCAGAAATTGACTGGCGCTTGCGTTGTAGTGCGCGGGTACTGGTTGCAGTTCCATCCTATGACATGGGTGCTGGTGAATTGATGGTCTATGAATTGGAGCGATCGCTAAAAATACCAGTCCAGTTAGTAGCAATGGAAGAATTAACAGCAGTGTTAGATAAAACTACCTCTGCGACAGTAGTTACAAGTCGGTATTTTATCAGTAATGTGGAAGCGATCGCAGCCCCGAAAGCAGCACGGGTAATTCCTCTAGATATCTACGACTACAGCAAAGAACTTAGCCTCTTAAAAACCCTACCAAAAGAAAACTGTGTAGGCATAGTTAGCCTCAGTTCCGGGATTGCACGAGCCGCAGAAGTCATCCTCCACGGTTTGCGGGGAGATGAACTATTAGTGATGACTGCACAACCAAAAGATGCCTATAAACTTCAGGCTATGGTTAAACGGGCTGAGGTCATCATCAGCGACCAAGCCAGTTTTGCAGCAGTGCAAGCAGCCGTACAAGCATCTGATGAAGATATTATTCGTCCACCAAAGCTGATTAAGGTTGAAAATTATATCGGTATTAACTCAATTAACTTGCTAAAACGAGAATTAGGTTTGAGTTAATTCAAAGATAATTAAGAGAGGGGTAAAAACATCTATATCGATTCACCTACTGATCAATCAAAGCAACTATTGAGAGGCGATATGAGTATTCCACTTCTAGACCATCCCATACAAGAGAAACTTGTAACCGTAGCTAATGTTTCCTGGGAGGAATTCAAAGGTATAGAGGCACAGTTAAAGGACAACCGCAATGTCCGACTCTCTTATTTGTCAGGAATATTAGAAATTATGTCGCCCATTGGTGAAAAACATGAGTACGTGAAAACAACTCTTGGCTATTTGCTAGAAGTTTACATGAGAGAGTTAGGTATCCGGTTCTATGGTCGCGGTGGTTTCACTCTCGAAGAACCTGGCTATGCTTCTGGTACTCCAGATGAATCTTACTGCATTGGCAGCAACAAAGAAACGCCAGACATTGTTATTGAAATCATTGTTACTAGTGGCACTATTAACCGTAAGGAGTTATTCAAACCCAAGAAAGTGCCTGAAGTTTGGTTCTGGAAATCTGACCAAATAAACATATTCCGGTTAAACGCGGTTGGTGAATATGAAGAAGTAAACCGTAGTGGTTTCTTACCGAATTTAGATCCAGCTTTGTTGCTAAAATATATCGCGCATCCTGACCAGTACGACGCTGTTGCCGAATTTATGCGAGCTATCCGAAAATAAGGGACTTCCAAATAGAGAAATATTCCAAAACTGGACTAAAAATCCTCTCTCTGCGTTCTCTGCGCGGCAGTCACTCATGGGGGAAACCCTAGCCTCTCCCTTTGGGAGAAGACCGCGCTGCCTTGCCTCTGTGGTTTGTTATTCCCTAACTCGTGCCAAGTCCTATTAATCTGAAGATAATTCGACCAACATCTTTAAGAGCAACTGATACAGGAGGGATAGAGTAGTGCAAATTGTGATTGTAGGCGCAGGCCCAACAGGTGCAACCCTTGCCCTGCTCCTTACACAACGTGGTATTCCTGTAACGTTAATTGAAGCAGCAAAAGACTTTCATCGTGTTTTTCGCGGCGAAGGATTAATGCCCAGTGGGTTAGATGCACTAGAACAAATGGGTCTATCGGCATTGTTAGAGCATATTCCCCATCGAAAACTCGACGCATGGGAATTCATTCTGGGTGAAAAACAGTTGTTTCGAGTCGAGGAACCAATGGGAGCAACCCAACCCTGTACACTGGTTTCACAACCACCACTACTCAAAGCACTGATTTCCCAAGCTCAAACCAATGATGGGTTTGAATTTATCCAAGGTGTTCCAGTCAAAGATTTACGTTGGAGCAATCAACGTGTCGCAGGTGTAATACTGAGCGATGGGAGAGAACTAACTGCTGACCTAGTGATTGGGGCAGATGGTCGAAATTCTCTGGTGCGACAACGTATAGGATTGGAATTAGTACGCCAGCCCAAAAATATTGATATTCTCTGGTTTAAACTTGCCGCCAGTCCTGAGTTTGCAGCCGACAATGTATTTCGTACTATTGTAAATGGCGATCGCGTATTTACCATCTTTCATGGAGCAGAATCAGGAAAACTGCATCTAGCTTGGGTGATGTCCGCAACCGAAAACACTGACTTCAAGCAAGCTAACTGGGCAGAGATTTTTGCCTCACTATCACCCTCATGGCTAGCAGAACATTTCCGTAATCATGCAGACACCATTGAATCCCCCATTCGGCTTTCTGTTGTGGTTGGTTATTGTCCACAATGGCACGCACCAGGAGTATTACTTCTGGGTGACGCTGCACACCCAATGTCTCCTGTCCGCGCTCAAGGAATTAATTTAGCATTACGTGATGTCATTGTGGCTGCTAATCATCTTGTGCCGTTGTTGCACAAAGAAGCCGAACACCAGGACATTGATATGGCACTATCGTACATCCAAGCAGAACGTGAGCCAGAAATTATCCGCGCCCAGCAACTCCAGTTACAGGAAGCTAAACAAGGCGAACTACTGCGAAAAAATGCACTGTTGCGATCGCTGTTGATTCAACTTCCTCCCTTACTCCGTAAAATAATTAAAAAGTCTTGGTTAAAGCGACAATATAAAATGCGTCAAGGTATCACACAAGTTCATTTAACTGTGTAAAAAACCGCCATAAGCTATTTGGCTTGTGGCTCTGGAATATTAATTTGCAAAAACTCTTGCACCACTTGCATATAAGTTGGAGCATCTTCCAACATTGGGAAGTGTGCTGTGTTGGACATCATAACAAACTTAACTTTGTCACTTAGCTCGGCTGCTTTACGCCCCATTTCGGCCGGAATAATTTTGTCATACTCCCCCGCTACAAGCAGAGTCGGCACTGTCAGCTTGGCAAACTCAAGCGGCATCACTTCCGATTGAGCCTTACTAACAGAAGTAAAAATTGTCCCTAAAGCTGCATCATAATCAGCTTCAAGAAAATCTTGTAAAAAAGCTTGACGCTCAGAGTGTGGTATAGAACTATATAAAAATCTCGCCATAAACATCCGGTCGACAAATGGAATTTTGCTTAACCATTTGGGACGGAATTTCACCACATAGCCACCGAATTTATGAAAGGCACTAAAAGATTTTTCGTCATACTCAAAAATGCCGCTACAAGTTAGAATTCCTCGTTCCACTCGTTGAGGGTAGCGGTTAAAAAATAAAGTAGCAACAGACGCGCCCATCGAGTGAGCATTGATATACACACGCTGAAGATGCAACCCATCTAACAAAGCTGCCAAATCATCGGCGTATTCTTCTAATTCATAAGTTAACTCTTTGATTGCTTGTGATTCTTCCTGGGGAGATTCAGATTCGGCAACAGCTTCACTTGCTTGGGCTATGGTTGGCTTCCCACCAGAACGGCCAAATCCCCGCATATCGTAGAGTAAACAATCAAATTGTTCTGATAAAGCATTCGCGGTATTTTGCCAATACCTAGCCGAACCAGCCCAACCGTGCATAAAAACCATCACTGGTTTTACCAATGAACCAGATGGTTTTTTAATCCATTCGTAGTAATGGTCAACGCCACGAACTTTAATATGAGGCATTAGTCATTAGTCCTTTGTCAGTTGTCATTAGTCATTTTCCCTTATTACATGGTTATTAGTCTTTAGTTTTTGACTAATAATTAATGACTAATGATTAATGACTAACGGCTATTAAGCTGACTCTGGTTTCGGTAGTGAAGATGGATGTATTATCAGTTCGGCAGTTGATCGCTTCTCGACCATCTCCCGTGTTACTGTACAGCGTGTCACATCCTTACGGGATGGTAACTCATACATAACATCCAACATTAGCTCTTCAACAATACCGCGTAATGCTCTAGCACCAGTTTTACGGCGGTAGGCTTCTTGAGCGATCGCGCGTAAAGCTTCTGGTTTAAAATCTAGCTGGACATTATCCATCTTCAGCAGTTTTTGGTACTGCTTCACTAAGGCGCTGCGTGGTTGGGTGAGAATCGCCATCAGCGCTTCTTCATCTAGCGGATCTACTACTGCTACCATTGGCACGCGCCCAATAAATTCGGGAATCATGCCAAATTTTACTAAATCATCTGGTGCTAGATGCCGGAGAGTATCTGCTGCCCGTTTTTCTTTCGTTTGGCCTTCTCCAGGTTGCACAAAGCCTATTGCTTTTTTGCCAACTCTCTGATCCACAACCTTTTCTAAGCCTACGAAAGCACCACCACAGACGAACAAAATATTACTGGTATCAATTTGGATACAGTCTTGATAGGGATGCTTGCGCCCTCCTTGGGGTGGTACATTGGCGATCGTTCCCTCTAACATTTTCAACAAGGCTTGCTGCACGCCTTCGCCAGAAACATCGCGGGTAATTGACGGGTTTTCACTCTTACGAGCAATTTTGTCAATTTCATCAATGTAGATAATTCCTCGTTGCGCTTCCTCTATATCTAAATCTGCCACTTGCAACAGTCGCAGCAAGATATTTTCCACATCTTCTCCCACATACCCTGCTTCCGTCAGCGTCGTAGCATCAGCGACGGCAAAGGGGACATCTAGGATTTTCGCTAGGGTTTGCGCTAAAAGAGTTTTGCCGCAACCAGTCGGGCCAATTAACAAAATGTTGGACTTTTGCAGTTCTACAGCATCGTCCGCTCCACCTTTGCCATTGCCTTTAGACTGAATCACTGCCAACCGTTTGTAGTGATTATAAACAGCTACTGACAGCACTTTCTTGGCTTCATCTTGACCAATAACGTGTTCGTCTAGATACTTTTTAATCTCTCTTGGCTTGGGTATTTGATTAAACGAAATACTAGAAGATTGAGTACGCCGTTTTTGAGGTGGTTCTGCTCTTGGTGCCGGTTGTGCTGCCGCACCATTGGTATCCAGTAACTCTTCGTCTAGTATTTCATTACACAAGTCAACGCATTCATCGCAGATGTAGACTCCCGGCCCTGCGATTAATTTACGCACCTGCTCTTGAGACTTGCCGCAAAACGAACATTTTAAATGGGAGTCGTACTTAGACATACCAGCCTCTTATTTCACAATGGTGACGTTTTCCCCTGCTGTGGGAAGATTTTGCCTGGAAATGACCTGATCAATCAAACCGTAGTTTTTTGCCTCTTCTGCCGACATGAAAAAGTCGCGCTCAGTATCTGCTTCAATTCTTTCTAAGGGTTGACCAGTATGATGAGACATTAACTGATTCAACTTAGCCTTAACATAAAGAATTTCTCTGGCTTGAATTTCAATGTCAATGGCTTGACCTTGAGCGCCACCAAGGGGTTGGTGAATCATAATCCGGGAGTCGGGCAGAGACATTCGCTTACCAGCAGCCCCTGCTGTCAACAAAAATGCCCCCATGCTCGCAGCTAATCCAAAACAGATGGTAACAACATCAGGGCGGATTTGCTGTATTGTATCATAGATTGCCATACCTGCGTAGACTGAGCCACCAGGAGAATTAACATACAGTTGGATGTCTTTTTCTGAGTCTTCGGCATCTAGGAATAACAACTGAGCCACAATTGAGTTGGCTACGGTATCGTCTATTGGCGTTCCCAAAAAGATAATCCGCTCTCGCAGTAGGCGGGAGTAGATGTCGAAAGCCCTTTCTCCCATGCCAGATTGTTCTACCACCATCGGCACGATGTTGCTAGGGCTGTTCAACTGGGAGTTAATGTTTATCCGACTTTGGTTGCTGATGGGGTAGTTTCCCGACTGCGATACAAGCATACAAGCTTTCTTTGACGATAATTTAGGACAAATGTTTCAGCAGCTTATGCTACTTTTTCGATGAATGGAATTTTTATAGCTACGTGTTAACCATTATGCCTCATATAATTTCCTCTCGTGTAACACAGTATCAAGCTCAGGCGATAACATGGGTCACAATTTGCCGAAAATCCATCAATTCTTTAATTATTCTGACTTTATGCCATTGGGAATTGGGAATTGGTTATTTCTCTCCCTGCTCCTCGCTTCTTCATCTCCTTTAACTTACCCATTTCACCAGTACTTTAACTCAGAACTGGTGAACTTAATGGTTGTGGGATTTTTTATTATCCTTCTGTGACTTCTGCGGAAGGTTCGCTGCTTTCTTCCTCTATCTTGGGTGCATCAGCATCAGCATCTGATTCTGCGGCTTCTGTTTCCTCTGCGGGACTTAAGGAACCTTCGGGTACGAGTTCAACTGAGGAGTGTTCTAAAAGCCAATCGATGGTTTTTTCGGTTAATAGTTCGTTTTCCACGATTGAGCGCAGTCTATCTTCATCAACATCTTGCTCCTCTGGGTACTGTTCCAAAAGTTCTTTTACTCTGGCTGCGATTTCTTCTGGTGTTACCTGAATAGATTCACGTTTGCCGACTTCCCGCAAGGATAAAGAGCGTTTGATGCGTTCAATAGCCTCAGTACGCGATCGCTCCCGCAATTGCGGAATGATATCTTGAGTAAACAACTTTCTCACATCTAATCCCTGCTGAGACAGCCGCATTGCTGTTTGCGTTAGCATTGCATCCACTTCTTGCTCAACCAAGGTTGCTGGTAAATCCACTTCTACGTGCTTCAGCAGTTCCGTTAACAACGCTTCCTGCTTATTAGTTTTTGTTTTGTCATCCGCCTCTTTTTGGTACCGCTCTACCAAAGAAGCGCGTAACTCCTCTAAGGTTTCAAAATCGCTGATTTCCTGGGCGAAATCATCATTTATTTCTGGTAGTTCCTTTTCCTTCAGTTCTTTGAGGGTCACTGTGAAAGTTGCCGCTTTTCCAGCTAAATCTTCATTAGCATAAGGATCTGGGAACTGCGCTGCAATTTCTTTGGTTTCTTCAGGATTCATCCCCACTATTCCAGCAATAAAGCCTGGAATAAACTTGTCTTCCTGCAACTCAACTTGAAAATCAGTCGCTTCGGCTCCAGGAATCGGTTCTAGTTCAGCTGTTTCGTCTTCACCCTCAGATCTGGCGAATGAACCTTTAAAATCAACTACGGCAACATCACCGATTTGGGCAGCACGTCCTTCTACAGGAATCAATGTCGCTAATTCTTGACGTTCCTTGTCAAGGGTGCTGTCTACTTGTTCTGGATCGTACTTGATTTCTTCAGCCTTGGTTTGTAAATCCGTGTACTGCACTAGATTCACTTCTGGTTCTACATCGACGGCGGCCAAAATTGTCAGAGGTTTTCCAGGTTCATAATTCGTAATCAAATCCTCAAAAGAGGAGCGCAATTGCGGCTGACCTATTGCCGGGATAGCTTCTTGTTTAACTGCTTGCTCAATGCCGTCTTGAATTAGTTCTTCCAGTGCTGCTGCCTTGATACGAGTTGTACCCAGCCGTTGGAGCAATATCGGTCGAGGTACCTTGCCTTTACGAAACCCAGGAATATTGGCAGTACTCGCTAAGTTTTTAATGACCTGTTCGTAAGTTTGCTTGGTAATTTCCGGCGTAATCTCTATTTCCAGACCAATTTGGCTGGCGGGAAGTTTTTCCTGGGTAACTTTCATGCTTCGTCTCTAGTTTTCTGGTATTTTAATCTCCGAGTACACACAAGACGCAATAAAATTTTTCGCGTTTATGGCTTGATGTCTCTTTGGGAGGATGGAAGGTTGTCACAAGGCTTCATGACATCCAAGGATGGATGGTGTGTCCTGGCACAGAGATCCAGTTTACTGCCAATGACCAAGGACTTGACAATTTACCGTCATAACAAAACAATTATTGAGACTCCCAGGGCTAAGAGCGTCTGGGCTTTCTTGCCTAATATTTGTAATAAAGTACTGAATCATTACCGACTGGAAAGATTTTAATGCCTATTCTCCAGTCCGTAATCTTCAGCTAGTCTGAATTTAGCATTGGAAACTCAGGAATTAATTATTAGGTGAGTTAACACCGTGATATCCTGGTTTCCAATCAGTAGTTAATACTTCAAAGTTCTAGCATTGAGTGTAGCTATACTTGTGGTACGGAAGCAAATATGCTACCCAATCTCATATCTTATATTTGATAGTTTGTTGATTTTATACCATTTGCATCATAGTACATTCATTAATCTTGACAATCGACTTGGCAGCAAAGACATTTATTCACCTTACAGGTCAAACGCCTAAGTGCAGATATATCTATATCTATTTTTTTGCTAGATGGCAGTTTGTTGTACAATTACTATAATATAGTCTAGATAAATGAAAAAATTAGATGGCATCTGTTGTAAAATGCAACATTACTTAACTTATTAACCAAGGAAATAAATTTATTTTATTAAATCTATTGACCAAATTAAAGAAAATCTAAATCTATTCAAAAATTATTTCGAGACTGCGATCGCTATTTAATATAAACAAATTGTAAATTGTTCAAAAAAATTGCAGATAAATCTCTTAAAGGAGGAAGCAAGTTTGTCGAAATCCTATCGTTTAGCTATTTTGGGAGCAACTGGTGCAGTTGGCACAGAATTGCTGGAATTATTAGAGAATCGTAATTTTCCGATTGCTGACTTGAAGTTATTAGCATCAGAGCGGAGTGTCGGGCGATCGCTGCGGTTTAAAGGTGAAAATATTTCAGTAGAACCAGTGAGCGATCGCGCCTTTGAAAATGTGGATATAGTACTAGCTAGTGCAGGTGGTTCCACATCCAAAACTTGGGCAGCAGTTGCCGTCGAAAAAGGTGCAGTTGTAATTGACAACTCCAGCGCCTTTCGGATGAACCCAGAAGTTCCCTTAGTAGTGCCAGAGGTAAATCCACAAGCCGCAGCTAATCACCAAGGCATTATTGCAAACCCCAACTGCACAACAATTTTGATGAGTGTGGCAGTATGGCCATTGCATAAAGTTAAACCAGTGCAACGCATCGTGGCTTCAACCTACCAATCCGCTAGTGGTGCTGGTGCTAGAGCAATGGCAGAAGTCAAAACCCAAACAAGCGCTATACTACAAGGACAGTCGCCAGTTGCTGAGGTATTACCTTACCCACTGGCATTTAATTTATTCCCCCATAACTCACCATTAAACGATTTGGGTTATTGTGAGGAAGAAATGAAAATGGTCAACGAAACCCGAAAAATATTTGGCACGCAGCAAATCAGAATCACTGCGACCTGTATACGGGTTCCCGTACTCCGCGCCCATTCAGAAGCCATTAATTTAGAATTTGAGACTCCCTTTAGTGCAGAGGAAGCCAGAGAAATTTTAAATTCCTCTCCCGGAGTGAAATTGGTAGAAGATTGGGAAAGTAATCATTTTCCAATGCCAATTGAAGCAACTGGTCGAGATGAAGTTTTAGTGGGAAGAATTCGTCAAGATATTTCTCATCCCTGTGGCTTGGAATTATGGTTGTGCGGCGACCAAATCCGCAAAGGTGCAGCATTGAATGCAATACAAATTGCTGAGTTACTGGTAGAAAAAAATCTACTCAAACCATTAGCTATTAGTCATTAGTCATTGGTCATTGGTTAAGTAACAAATGACCAATGACAAGCAATTTGTAGATAGGTTATCACAATAGGAAACCACCAAGATACAAAAACATGGGTAATCAGGAGTGAAAACAGGGTGGGAGATTTTGGTAATGTTTTAACCGCTATGATTACACCGTTTAAAGCAGACGGTAGTGTAGATTATGGTGTAGCGGCAGAACTAGCAGCACATCTAGCTAATAACGGCACAGATACACTGGTGGTGTGCGGCACAACAGGAGAATCCCCTACCCTGACTTGGGATGAGGAATACCAGTTGTTTGTCGAAATATTGCAGTCCGTGGCAGGAAAAGCCAAGGTGATCGCAGGTTGTGGATCAAATTCCACCAAAGAAGCGATCGCAGCCACCCAAAAAGCGTCTAAAATAGGAGTACATGGTTCCTTACAAGTTGTTCCTTATTACAACAAACCGCCACAAGCGGGATTAGAAGCGCACTTTCAGGCGATAGCACAAGCCTGTCCCGACTTACCATTGTTGTTATACAATGTCCCAGGTCGTACCGGACAAAACCTTCAGCCAGAAACAGTTGCCCGGTTAGCTAAGGTTAGTAATATTGTCGGGATTAAAGAATCCACTGGTAGCATAGATCAAGCAAGCGAAATTCGTCGCTTAACACCAAAAGAATTCCACATATATTCTGGTGATGATTATATGACTTTGCCCTTGTTAGCGATCGGGGCAAAGGGTGTCGTCAGTGTGGCTTCTCATCTGGTAGGAAACCAACTACAGCAGATGATCCAAGCTTTTAGTGCGGGAAAAATTGAGGTAGCAAGCGACATTCATCTCAAACTCTTCCCGTTGTTTAAAGCTTTATTTCTCACTTCAAATCCTATTCCAGTGAAAAAAGCATTGAAACTTCAAGGTTGGGAGGTTGGTTCAACTCGTCCGCCCCTATGTGAAGCTGATTTAGAAGTAAGTCAAAAGTTAGAAGCGGTTTTGAAAGAACTTAGTTTAATCTAGCCACCATGCGGTTAAGTGCTGTTTATCTGCTGCTTTCTGAAGATACATATAAACAATGCTTATAATTGTTCATAAGTTGCAATTTAAAAATCTGTGCTACGACTGATAGACATACTATAAATTCTTCAGTTTACAGTCGATTTTATTGAATAAAAAATTGAAAATTTCAATTAAAACTTGATTGCTTTCAGACTGGCTTAAGAAGCAGATGATGTTGTCTTAAAAACAAGTTCGTTAACTATCAAATTGATTAACTACAAGTAACAATCTAAGGAGAAAATGGCTAAAAACGAAGCTAATAATTCCGCCTTGAAAATTATTCCTTTGGGCGGTTTGCATGAAATTGGGAAAAATACCTGTCTTTTTGAGTATGACGATGAAATTATCCTCTTAGATGCAGGATTGGCTTTTCCCACAGAGGCAATGCACGGAGTCAATATTGTTTTGCCAGATACAACCTATCTGCGGGAAAATCGCCACAAAATTAAAGGGATGATCGTTACTCACGGTCATGAAGACCATATCGGCGGCATTGCTTTTCATCTTAAGCAATTTGATATCCCCGTGATTTATGGCCCCAGGCTAGCAATGGCAATGCTAGAAGGTAAATTGGAAGAAGCAGGAGTCCGCGATCGCACAGAAATCAGAACAGTTCTACCACGCGATGTGGTGCGAATTGGCAAAAACTTTTTAGTCGAATATATCCGCAATACCCACTCCATCGCTGATAGTTTTACTGTTGCCATTCATACTCCCCTTGGTGTAGTCATTCACACAGGTGATTTTAAAATTGACCATACTCCGGTAGATGGTGAAAAGTTTGACTTGCAACGGTTAGCAGAACATGGTGAAAAAGGTGTTCTTTGTCTACTAAGTGATTCTACTAATGCGGAGACACCAGGATTTACACCTTCAGAACGTTCAGTTTATCCCAATCTGGAGAGAGTATTTAGTCAAGCTACAGGGCGATTATTCGTCACCACCTTTGCTTCTAGCGTGCATCGCATCAATATGATTTTGGATATCGCCAAAAAGCAAAATCGTGTAGTGACGATTGTAGGGCGTTCCATGCTGAACTTGATTGCTCATGCTCGTAATCTAGGTTACATAAAGTGTGAAGATAATCTGCTGCAACCATTGCACGCGGTTCGTAATTTACCTGATGAAAAAGTACTAATTTTAACTACAGGCTCTCAGGGCGAGTCGATGGCAGCAATGACTCGCATTGCTAACAAAGAACATCCTCACATTAAAATCCGCCAAGGAGATACGGTAGTATTCTCTGCTAACCCAATTCCTGGAAATACGATCGCAGTAGTCAACACCATTGATAAACTAATGATTCAGGGTGCAAAAGTGATCTATGGTCGGGATAAAGGGATTCACGTCTCCGGTCACGGCTGTCAGGAAGAACAAAAGCTGATGATTGCCTTAACTCGACCCAAGTTCTTTGTGCCATTTCACGGCGAACATCGGATGCTAGTGAAGCACGCGGAGACGGCTCAGAGTATGGGCGTTCCCGCAGAAAACATGATCATTATTCAGAATGGTGATATTGTCGAACTGACTGAAGATGCCATTCGCGTCGCTGGTAAAGTGCCATCTGGTATTGAATTAGTGGATACGACTAGTTCGGGTATGGTAAGTGCCAAAGTCCTGCAAGAGCGGCAACGCATGGCTTCAGAAGGCATTATCACGATCGCAGCTGCCATTGATTGGAATGGTAAACTGTTAGCAAAACCAGAAACTCACCTCCGGGGTGTAGTTACAAGTGTAGAGCGATCGCTCCTACAAACCTGGGTAAAACAACGCATTGAAGAAATTCTCACTGTGCGCTGGACAGAATTTGCTCCTAGCGAAGGGGAAGCAGCAGATATCGACTGGGGTGGATTGCAAGGAACTCTAGAACGAGAATTGCAACGTTCCATCCGCCGGGAATTGCAATGTCAACCATCTGTGACTTTGTTAATGCAAATTCCTGATGAGCCACCTGTGAAAGTCGCCGATGGGAGAAGACGACGGACTCGGACTGCTGCTCAGGTAGCATCATAGAGAATTTAAGGTAAAAATCTCATATTTCGGTTGGCGCAAAGACACAGAATTTTTCTGAACGTCTTTGCGCTTTCTTTTATTATGAGTATAGAAATTATCTATAGTTATTGGAGGCGATCTCACTTGTTAGATTGCTGTCGCCTCAAGCAACTGCAACCAATATCTCCTCATTTTTCTCGGCTGCTAAAAGATACAGATTTCTCCACCGCTCGAAGTCTTCAAAACACGATTCATCTCTTGCAAACAGTGTTTCAGGGTCAATCTGTCGAAAAATGCTGGCTCCTTCACTGACTAGCTCACGAGATATAAGTCCCAATGAATCCTCTGTTGGTAACAGAGTTGGAGCAAGGGTTTGATCTCCGAACATGAGCTTTTCAACAATCTCATCGGCATTCGCAAACTTTCTTCTCGATAGCTCCTGCGACAAACGTTTCTCAATCTCAACAGATGTTTTTTCTAGTGATGCTGTTCTATCTTCAATCCCTGGATAGGCTTGACGAGTAAGCCTTAACTCAGATCGCAATTGGGCGATTACCCCATCTGCTTCTAGCTCAGATCCAAAAGTCTCTTGGTGTGTTTCGATAACATCTTCAAGGATTTCATTAATCTCTTCAGGATCAATCTCAAAAAAGCGGAAAATGCCGCAACCATAAGGGAAAAGAGAAACTACAAGGATGCTAAGTGCTTTTTGACCCTGAAGGCGTGCGTACAGCGTACTGCCAGGAGGTATTGCGCTGTAGAGTACAGAAACACCCATAAGCAAGTTCATCTGATTTCAACGCTTCAGACTATATCATTCTCAAATTGCCACTGCCAACCTAGTTTTATGAAATGCAATCGATTCTACTCGATCAAAAATCACTACTTCTACGGTATTCAGCCAGCGATGAACAAGACATACTTACGTGAGAAAGTGGGAACACGGAGAGCAAAAATGCCTTCTAGGGTATTATTGATGTTTATACTTAGCAAAAATTCTTTTAGAAAGACCTTATATTAAGTTCTGTAAATGTTACACTTAAACCTATCCAATGACGGATGTCTTTACTAAAATCTAAACTATATCAAGTTATGAACAAGATCGTAATATTACACTACCGATCCCCAAAAAATTGCGATTAACTTGACGTAGTAATAAATTAGGTTCTGACTTAAGTGGCTAATCAGGTATTAAATTATATCGCAGTCAGAACGCGATTTTTCCGGGAAAGTTCGTTGCCACCTTGTATATATTCATCAAAAAGATGAATAACCTCAATAACACAGAGGATTAACCATGAAGGTATTCGACAATACCACTAAAAAGATTTTTCTGGCTAGCTGGGTATCAATCAATCAAGCAGAGACTAGTGACCACAAAGTAACCCAGCTAAACCGTTCTATTTCCAAGCCTTACTGGGATATTCTCCAACCCTTACGGCAGCGTGTAGAAAACATTCAAGTCCGCGATCGCCAACTGGCACATCGTTTGTGCAAAATGATCCCATCTCAGTGTCCCTTTGAGCGAGATGTCAAAGTATTTGGGAAAACCTTGTTTCACATTCCACCCATGTGCAAACTGAACCCCTTATATGAAGAAGTAGTTGGTTTACGTTTCCGAGCAATGTGCTATCTAGCCGATGAATGCGGCGAAGATATATCGCAGTACTGTTGAGGGAAAAGTTAGGAGTGAGGAATAACGACTCAGGGATCAATAATATAACTCCTAACTCCTAACTCTCTGCTATTTTTTACTATTTTTTTATTATTTCTTTTGCCATTTTTGGATGGCATCCTGAGCATCTTCGTAAGCGCCTGTCCCCTCTGGCACTAAGGCAGCAGTTGCAATTGCGGCATTGCGGTCTCCTTCGGCGGCGCGACGCTTGGCCAGGTCTAAAATTTTCTCACTCCATTTATTGATTGACTTTTGGGCACTATCAAAGCCTGGTTGACCTGCTGGTACTTTCTTGGCAACTTCGATCGCCCGATTATAGGTAGATGCCTGTCCAGGCTTAATTAGGGCATTAGCTGCATCTAAAAGAGTCTTGTTACTCACATACTGCTTGCCCTCTAGCCGCCATAGGTTAATTGCTGCTTGTGCTTTGGCATAAGGGGCTTCATCTTTGGTAATTAATCGAGCGGCAGCAATAGCGCTTGCATACTGTCTTTGTTTAGCACGACCCTCTGCTAAATCTAAAATCATTCGACTCCAAATCTTAATATTCTCCTGAGCTTGTTCGTACAGTGGTTCACCGGGTTTAATTTTCCGGGCTGTAGCGATCGCCATACTCAAGTCGCTAGCCTGAGTTTGTTGGAGCGACATTTTCGCTAGGTCTAATACTGCTTGATTCCGCTTTTTCGACTCGGAACTAGAGGTTATTTGGGCGCTAGATTGATTGTTAAGTCTAACTACTGAAGTACTATCACTTGGTAAGTTCTCGATAACCTGGCGATCGCTAGCAGTTGTATTTGGTGATGCGCTTGATATTTGCTTAATTCTAAAAGTTTCTTGATTACGGAGAAAAACTACAGCAATTAAACCTGCTACCAGCAAGCTGCCTCCGCCCCACAAGATAAACTGTTTCCAAAAAGGAATACTTGGTTGGTTCGATGGCAATCGAGAGACGTAGCCTTTAGAAGAATTGGGGATAAATCTTCCCCTGGGATTCGCTCCTAAAGAAGTTTCCGCCATTGGCTGGGAAACTAAGTTAGTCGCTGACTGCTGGACTGGTTGAGCTTTAGGCTTCTCGATCTTGTATTGGGAGGAATTCATAGCTGTTTCTCCCCATCTTCCCCGCTCTGCTGAACTTCTAGGGTAATCGTCAAGGGGAGGCGCTGCGAGGGCAATAGCGAAAGATTCTTCAGGATAAATTACCGATTCTGGTTGAAAGTCACTTTCCATAGCCAATGGCAAGATTACCTGCACCCTTGATGGAATAATCGTGGCAGGGTTTTGGACAGGCCGCCAGTGGTGGTGACATAATTTTGGCATGAGCAGACTTAGGTAGCTTTCTAAGTCTGACAAGTTACTGCCATTACCAGAACGCAAAGCTTCTAACAAAGCTGCTGTAAAGAATCCATGACCTAATTCGCTACTTTCGTGGGAAAATTGCTCTGGTTGACAAGAAAGAATTGTCGCAAGTTGTAGTTCTTGGGCTAGTTCTATTGTTTCTTCACCAACGGGAGCATCCGCTTGAGTGCCAAAAGCGCGGTTGATATCGAGTAGTAGCAATACATTCAAGTCAGCAAGTTGCAGACTTTGCATTAGCGATCGCAGTTCTATGCCAGTCTCTTGAACGAGTTCGGGGTTGCCCTCTGCTGGCATTAAGTAATCTTTGCCCTTGTAGTTAACTCCGTAGCCGCTAAAGAATAACCATACATAGTCTTCCGGTTGCCAACTTGTCGCTGCCAAATCCTCAAGCAGCAGCAGAATATTTTCCTTAGTCGGATAAGTCGATCTATCTCCAATCGGCGGCGAAGTATCCGTCATCAGCAGGCAATGTTTGGGGAGAAAGCCTGCCTCTGTCACCAAAAAATCCTCTAGTGCCTCAGCATCAGCTTGGGCACAACTTAAAGGTTGAAATAACTGATAGTGATTGATGCCAATCGCGATCGCCCAGTAATTTGCCATCCCGCTCTTTGTCAGTTATTGTTTGCTGGTCTTAAAATTGCGGTTGGCTTTGCCAAAAAAACAAAGCTAACCTATGTCTTATAGTCTAGGTGATTCTCATCGAATCTTAAGTTAGAATGTAATTTTTATTACGTTGATTGGTCGGAAAATACCTTTTACCTAATTTCAATAACAGATCATCACTAAGGAGATAGAAGGTCATGAGCAAAATTCCTGCTCACCTACCATTATCGATCACTCCCTTTTCAGTTATTAGCCAAATTACCAGAAGAATCCGGATAGTTCCTTTATTAATTTTGCTCATATCTACCGTTCCTGCGTGGTTTTTAACGGAAGCGATCGCGCCCCAGGTTGTGCGAGCTTACACCGCTAGAGTCGATCTAGCTATTGACCGCCTGCCGGAAGAAAACTATGAAACCGTTCTCAGGAGGGCGGAAGCGGCTGCTAGGGCAGCTGCTCAACGCAGCTTCGACCAAGATATCTTGGTGACAGATGTTTCAATCATTGTGTCCGTACAAAATTATGGAGCGATCGCACCAGTTTTGGCGTTAGATGTGAGTCGTCCCCAATGGCGATCGCGTCCCGATGCTCAAAATTGGGCTACTTACTTCAAAACAGCGCGATCGCTACTTTTCTTTGACAATAGCTCTACAGCAGCTAGCGGTGTGTCAACCCAAAAATGAAAGATTGAGCTAGACACGGAGACGTAAAGAGTGGAAGAATCAAAGAATTCCCTCTGTCCCCGTGTCCTACTTCAGTCTCAACCGATCAATTCAACTTACCTATTGTTCTTCGCGTCAGTGGATGGCCTAGAATAAGAAGGTTGTCAAGAATCACGATATCTGCTGACATGGCTGTTCCTAAGAAGAAAACTTCCAAATCAAAACGAGATAAACGTCGAGCTACCTGGAGGCACAAAGCCGTCGTTGAAGCTCAGAAAGCCCTC
Source organism: Nostoc sp. UHCC 0252 (assembly GCF_034931145.1). Classification (NCBI taxonomy): domain Bacteria; kingdom Bacillati; phylum Cyanobacteriota; class Cyanophyceae; order Nostocales; family Nostocaceae; genus Nostoc; species Nostoc sp. UHCC 0252. The sequence continues at coordinate 29,066 of NZ_JAYGHE010000074.1, forward strand.
TCTCTGGGTAAGTCAATTTTGACTGGACGTTCTACATTTGTGTATCCAACTGCTGAAGAAGAGGAAGAAGAATCATAATTCCCCAGTCAGGCAAAGCATAAACAGCACCAATCTTCTTACTACTGGATAAAGGCTTTTTATTAGCTTTCCTGATTGCATTTTGAATCATAGATACTCTACACAAGCTCATTAGATCGAGAAAAATTGGTAGTGAGTAATTGGGAATATCCATTACCCATTACCTATCACTGATGAGTAATAATCAAGTAATCATATAGAAAGTAAAACATCTCGTACTTTGGCAACTCATCAAAAAAGCTTGTCAACATCTTGAGAAAACTTATTTCTCTCCAACTATGCTAGGAAAATTTTTTCAGAAACCAGGGAAAGAAGAGGGGGAACGTGTCCCTCCTGGTCAACACTTAGCTAAAGGTTTTCCCGTATTAACTTACGGCGAAACTCCCCAAGTCAGCACTGAGGAATGGGAGTTTCGAGTTTGGGGTTTGGCAAAATCTACTACCTTTAGTTGGTCAGATTTTATGGCGCTGCCTCAGCACGAATTCACAGCAGACTTCCACTGTGTAACGCGCTGGTCTAAACTTGATGTTAAATGGACTGGCATTAAAGTTGCAGATTTCATGAGTCTGATTGAATTAGACCCAAAAGCAGCCCACATTATGGAACACTGCTATGGCGGCTACACCACCAATATTTCTGTAGAGGATTTTCTGCGCGAAGAAAACTTTTTTGCTTTTAAAGTCTTTGGTGAAGACCTTCCATCTGAACACGGTGGCCCGATGCGGCTAGTTGTTCCCCACCTTTACGCTTGGAAAAGTGCTAAGTGGATTAATGGTTTAGAATTTTTAGCTGCTGAAGAACTTGGTTTTTGGGAACGCAATGGCTACCATCGCCGTGGTGAACCCTGGGCTGAGGAGCGTTACAGTAACGCTTTTGGGATTTAATAGTTCAGAAGGGAATAGGTTACAGTCAAGAAAAACTGTACCCTATCACCTGTACCCTTTAACCTTTTTAACCCAAAAACTTCTTTATAAGTGGCAATTTACCCTCATAAGGGGCATATCGCCATTTTAAATCGAGCCAAAAGGAGTTTTGCAAGACACTTTTGTAATGGGAAAAAGTGTCAAAACTAGCTTTGCCATGATAGTTGCCAATACCGCTATCTCCCACTCCACCGAATGGCAAAGACGAGACACCAACCTGCATCACTGTGTCATTAATACAGACTCCACCAGATGAAGTTTCTTGTAAAACTCGCTTTTGGAGATTTTTGCTTTGAGAAAATAAGTATAATGCCAGGGGTTTGGGTCTAGAGTTTATCAATGCGATCGCTTCGCCGATGTCAGTATATTCAATTACAGGTAAAATTGGCCCAAAAATCTCTTCCTGCATTATGGAATCTTCCAAAGAGACATTATCAATCACTGTGGGGGCAATATAACGCTCTGAAGGTTGATTTTCTCCACCAATGATAACTTCACCATCTTTGAGAAAATTAACTAACCTATCAAAGTGTTTTTGACTGATAATCCTGGCATAATCAGGACTATTTGCTGGATTATCACCATAAAATTCTTTGAAAGATTTTTCCAGCCCATCAATTAAATCTTTTTTGATTTTTTTATTAACTAGAAGATAGTCAGGGGCAATACAAGTTTGTCCAGCATTAATAAATTTTCCCCAAGTAATTCGTCTGACAGTGTGTTCAAGATTAATGTCAGTATCTACAATGCAAGGACTTTTGCCACCCAATTCTAAAGTAACTGGTGTGAGATATTTTGCTGCTGCTGCCATGATGACTTTGCCAACGGCTGTACCACCAGTAAAAAAGATATGGTCAAACTTTTCTGCAAGTAGTTTTTGGCTTGCTTCTACGCCTCCTTCAACGGCTGTAATATAAGCTGGGTCAAAATGTTTGGCAATAATCTTAGCAACGACAGCAGAGGTATGAGAAGCAATTTCTGAAGGTTTGATAATTGTACAATTCCCGGCTGCGATCGCACCTACTAACGGTGAGATCATTAACTGAAATGGATAGTTCCAAGGGCCGATAATTAAGACAACGCCTAGCGGTTCTGGATAAATTCTCGCTGAGTAGGAGAAAAAATCAAAAGAAACGGGTGCTTTTTTGGGCTTAGTCCAGGTTTTGAGATATTTTATAGCATAATCGATTTCTTTGATGACACCAATTTCTGTAAGGTAGCTCTCCACTGTTGGTTTATGTAAATCTGCTTTTAATGCCTCGACTATTGACTCTTCATGCTCAATGATTGCTTGCCTAAGATTTTTCAGTTGTTCGATGCGAAAATTTACATCTTTAGTTTTGCCAGTTTTAAAAAAATCTCGCTGAGTCTGGATAATATCGCCAACGTTAGATAATTCAGTGGTAATCATTGTTTTTTCCTATCAAAAACTATTTAATTTTAATGCTATTATCTCAGTATATTTAATTATTAAATTTTTAGCGTTTGATTTTCTAAGTAAAGTTTTCACTTTAAAATATCAGTAGATAATAGTAAATTTATAAATCATGAATTACTAGGAGAAAAAACTCTATAATTCATAATTTATAATTACTAGTTTTTTCATGCTTTAGTGGGTAGAAGCACAATAAATACACTACCTTTGCCCAACTCGGAATCAAGCAGAATAATGCCTTGATGTGCCTCGACAATTCGACGAGCAAGATATAATCCTAAGCCACTACCAGAACTCTTATGACTGCCTTGGCGAAATCGTTCAAAGATGGTGGCTTGTTCTTCAGGGGGAATACCTGGGCCTGTATCCGCTATTTCAATTCTAATGTAGTCAACAGAATTCGATTTTTCAAGGAACTGAGATTGATTACTTTTGTCCAACTGGCGTTGAGAAGTAAAACGAATAGTAACAGACCCAGAATCGGTAAATTTGATCGCATTCCCGATGAGGTTGGTAAATAGACGATGGAGTTCTAAGCGATCGCCCATCACTGTGTTTGACCCTTCACTAAAATCTAAATTTAGCGACAGTGTTTTATCTTGAGCTAAAGGTGCTAATTCTCCAGTCACCTCTTCTAGCAATTGGCCCAGGTTAACTGGTTGAAACGCCAAACTTTTGCGACCTGCTTCAAAACGATAAACTTCCAATAAGGTATTGACCATAGTCAGCAGGTTGAGATTACTACGGGCCATGATGGTGATTACTTCTTCCATTTGCGGTGATAATGTTCCCAACGCCCCTTGTTGAAATAGCATCAACATGCGATCGGCCGCCACTAAGGGAGTGCGTAAATCGTGGGTAAGACGGGAGACAAAATCTTCTCGCTGACGGGCAATTTCATCACGTTCATCCATACTATGCTTCAAACGCAGGAGCGATCGCACTCGTGCCAGCAATTCATCTACTGTTACAGGTTTGCGGATAAAATCATCAGCACCCAAGTCTAATCCGTGGGCGACATTGGGCGCATCGTGGGCAGTTATCAGCAATATGGGGATGTATTGCGGCAATTTCATATCACCACGAATGTGCTTAGTAACTTCGTACCCATCCATATCTGGCATCATCAAATCCAGCAGAACTAAGTCACAAGGAGAAGCTTTCAATTCTGCTAAGGCTGAAATCCCATTTTCTGCGGTGCTAATGGTGTAACCTTCTTCCTCCAAAATAGTTTTGATTAAAAACACGTTATCAGGAGAGTCATCGACAACTAGAATTTTGTCAGAACGAGAAGATTGTGAAGTCATAGAGATGCAAAGTACGGGGTAAAAGTAAATTTTTAGGGAAACTGGTTTATTGGTATAGTTTTTAGATAGTACTTTTAGGTAAACTTCCTCCGAAAACAATTGTTTACCAATAAATATATATAGATGTGTTTTAAAAACTACTTTACTTACCTTTTTAGCAGATAGCTACAAGCTAATTGAATTATGGCTCGTAAACTTCTAAAACTGAATACAGAAGATGGTGGCAAGATTTTAGTTACCAAATGTATCAGTAGGTCGGGTATCGGCTACAAGCAAGTGGTTTAGAGAAAAGTAGAAACTAGCTTCGATTTCGTAAATTGTAATAATATAGTCAAATTTGTCAAAATTTCTGGATATTTATCCGACTATGCCAATGCCAGCAGCCAGCAAAAGCATTAGATTTTTCATTAGCTACCGTAGCCAAGATCCAGACTTGAGCCTTGCCAAGGATTTTTATGAAGCTATTAAAGCTGCTGGACACGAAGCATTCATGGCAGGCGAAAGTATTCGCTTGGGGGAAAAATGGCCTCAGCGCATTGATGAAGAATTAAAACTGTGTGATTACTTTTTGTTGCTGTTGTCTGAGCGATCGGCAACTAGCGAGATGGTGACAGAAGAGGTGAGACAGGCTAAAGAGTTACGGGATGGCAGCGATCGGCATAAGCCAGTAATTTTGCCCATTCGCGTTAACTTCTCTTGGGGTGTGCCACTGAATTATGATTTGCGGGGCTATTTACAACAGGTTCAGCAGGGAGAGTGGAATTCACCTGCCGATACTCCCAAAATTTTACAGGAAATTTTTAGTTTAGTGGCAATCGGTGATGTAGAAAGATTGGCAGATGGAGAGATGAGTAATGATTTTTTCCCTTCATCACCCTCTTACCCTCTCATTCACTCACCGCCTCTGCCAGTGGCAGAACCAGAATTACCTGAAGGACAGGTGGATTTGGCTTCGGCGTTTTATATTGAACGTCCTCCTATCGAATCTCGGTGCTACGAGGCAATTTTGAAGCCAGGATCTTTGATTCGGATCAAAGCGCCCCGGCAGATGGGTAAAACCTCGCTCATGGCACGGATTCTTCATCAAGCGTCACAACAAGATTATCTAACCGTGCCTTTGAGCTTTCAATTGGCAGATGGAAAGGTTTTTGCAGATTTGGATAAGTTCCTTCAGTGGTTTTGTGCCAGTGTCGGACGGAGGTTGAAGCTACCCAACAAGTTAACAGATTACTGGGATGTGATTTTTGGCAGTAAGGACAATTGCACCGCTTATTTCGAGGAATATCTTTTGCCAGAAATCAACCAACCCCTAGCATTGGGATTGGATGAAGTTGATCGGATATTTCAACATCCCGAAATTGCCGCAGACTTTTTTGGGCTGTTACGCGCTTGGCATGAAGATGCTAAAAACCGGGATATTTGGAAAAAACTGCGGTTGGTAGTAGTGCATTCCACAGAAGTTTATATTCCAATGAATATCAATCAATCGCCATTTAATGTAGGCTTGCCGATTGATTTACCAGAGTTTAACGCCCAACAGGTTCTTGATTTGGCACGAAGGCATGGACTCAATTGGAGTTTTACCCAAGTTGAACGACTAATGGCAATGGTGGGAGGACATCCCTATCTTGTACGAGTGGCACTTTATCACATGGCCAGACAGGATACTACGCTCAATCTACTTTTGCAAACAGCCCCCACAGAAGCTGGCCCTTATAGCGACCATTTACGTCGGCATTTGTGGAATTTAGAACAGTGTCCAGAATTAACTGCTGCTATTAAAAAGGTAGTTGCCAGTACTAGCCCAGTTCGGTTGGATTCGATACAATGCTTTAAATTACTCAGCATGGGCTTATTGCAACAACAAGGAAATGATGTAACGCCACGTTGTAATTTGTATCGTCAATATTTTTGCGATCGCTTGAGAGTTAGCTGATGAACATAGAACAAAACTCTGCTTACGAATATCAAGTCGGTGGCAGTCTGCCAGCTGATGCTCCTAGTTATGTAGTACGACAAGCAGATACAGATTTGTATGATGCTTTGAGGAGTGGTAGGTTTTGTTATGTGTTGAACTCGCGGCAGATGGGTAAATCTAGTTTGCGAGTGCAAGTTATGCAACGCCTGAAAGCAGAGGGTATTGCTTGTGCTGCGATTGATTTGACGGGAATTGGTAGCCAGAATATTACACCAGATAACTGGTATATAGGTGTAGTAAGAAGTTTAGTGAGTAGTTTTGAGCTTTCAGGAAAGTTTAATTTACGGAATTGGTGGCGCGAACAGGATGATATTTCTTCAGTACAGCGATTAAGGGAGTTTATAGAGCAAGTTTTGCTACTTGAAGTTTCCCAATCTATTGTCATTTTTATAGATGAAATTGATAGCGTTCTCAGCTTGAATTTTTCGACTGACGATTTTTTTGCTTTGCTCCGGTTCTGCTATAACCAGCGTGTTGATAAACCAGCTTACAAACGCCTGGCATTTTGTCTATTAGGAGTAGCTACTCCTTCGGATTTGATAAAAGATAAAAAGCGCACTCCATTTAATATAGGTCAAGCAATTGAACTGAAAGGCTTTGAATTGCATGAAGTTCAGCCTTTACTTGAGGGATTAGTAAATAAGGTCAGGAAACCTCAAGCGATTCTTCAAAGAGTTTTGGATTGGACAGGTGGGCAACCATTTCTCACTCAGAAGCTTTGTAAACTCATACAAAATAATATGAAGGTATCGGAGGTAGAAGAAGTTGAGGAATTAGTGAGAACGCAAATCATTGAAAATTGGGAATCTCAGGATGAACCGGAGCATTTTAGGACGATACGTGATCGTCTTCTGAGGAATAAACAGTATACAGGTAGGTTGCTAGTACTGTATAAGCAAATGTTGCAACAAAAGAACATAGCAGCTGATGACAGTCTAGAACAGAAGGAATTGCCGTTGACAGGATTAGTAGTCAAGCGACAGGGGAAATTAGAACCATACAACCGCATTTATAAAAATGTTTTTGATCAAAGATGGGTTAACAAAGAATTAGCACTTTTACGGCCACCTTTATATCACGAGGCAATAACAGCTTGGTTAGCCTCTAACTGTCAAGACGAGTCACGGCTTTTGCGAGGAAAAGACCTAAAAGATATACAGAAATGGGCAGTGGAAAACAACTACAGCTTAAGTAGTGAGGATAGTAATTTTTTAAATGCCAGTCTAGAGCTTTATAACCGAGAACTGGAGAAAGTTATAGGCCCGACCAACTTAAAGTTTGAACTTGAAGAGGCATCTTCAGTTGTAGATTTAATTTATTTATGTG
>NZ_JAYGHE010000075.1:0-35799 GCF_034931145.1 Nostoc sp. UHCC 0252
TACATACACTTAGATTTTTTCATAAATCAAATACTAGTCCTATATTCAGATGGTGATATTATCATCTCCTTGCTGATTAATAGTTAATCGCAAAATTGATAATCCTAAAATTATCAAAAATAGCATTAACCCAATTGTGCAAGCATAGCTAATTTCCAAGTTACTAAAAGCTTGCTCATATAGATAATAAACAATTGTTTTAGAACTGCTGAGTGGCCCGCCTTGGGTCATAATATATACTTCTTCAAAAACTTTGGTCGCAGAAATAGCCGAAATCACCGCTACTAATGCTAAATATGGCTTCATCAAAGGTATGGTAATATCCCAATGTTTGTTGATACCATCAGATCCATCAATGGCTGCGGCTTCATACACATCAGCAGGAATTGATTGCAACCCCGCTAAATAAATTACCATGTAGTAACCTAGCCCCTTCCACACGGTTACAGCCATGACGCTGGCAAGAGAAATTGGTATAATTCCAAAAATTTTTTCTGGGCTAGTTAACCAAGGAATACCTTCTGGAAAAAGCCCTAAAGCTTTTAATAACTGATTGAGTAACCCATTTTCTGCATACAGCCATTTCCAAGCTATTCCCGCAACCACCATTGAAATTACCACTGGAGTGTAGTAGGCTGCCCTAAACCAATTCATCCCCCGCAGTTTCTGATTTACTAAAATTGCCAGCACTAAGGGAGCAATTACTAAAATTGGGACTACACCCACAAGATATAAAAAAGTGTTTTCTAAGGTTTTCCAAAAAACAGCATCCTTCCAAAGCTTGAGAAAATTGGCAAAACCTATCCATTGTGGCGGCCGGGCGATATCTTCATAGCTAGTAAAGCTGAGGTAAAAGGCTTGCAGTGCAGGCAAAAAAACTGTTAAGCCCAAAAGAACCAAGGCGGGCAGTAAAAATAGATAAGGGGTAAGGCGCTGTTTGATGAATATCCAATTTTTAGGTGTCAATTGATTCATATAAGGTCTAATAATTGTTTTTCCTTTGTCAGCAATAATTTGGGGATGTGAGTAGATTTAAGCTTCAATATTCTAAAGGCATATATTTGCAATCTGCTGTCATAACTCAGAGATTAACTACGATGGAAACTCATAACAACCCGCCAATTGAACATCAAAATGTCCCCATAAACCACCGTGGGCTACATGAATTTTTGTATAGTTCCGATGACGAACACACCGCCACTGAGGTGAGTATAACCCCTGAGATGGCAAACAATGGTACTGAAATCATTGACCTTGAAGCTTGGAGTGCATCTGCTCAAAACGCTAAAATTGCGGGTGTTTACGCAGTATTAGATGCAGAACGCCACGTGCAGTACATTGGCTATTCTCGAAATGTATTGCTTTCCCTAAATAGTCATGTCACCCAAAATGGTCAGCAAAAGTGCGCTTTTGTGCGTGTACAGGCATTTAAGTTCCCCAAGCGTCAAGATATGGAAGATTTGCGAGATGCGTGGATAGCAGAACTCGAAACCACACCACCTGGAAATGCAATTGATCGTGAAATGTGGGCTAGTACAGTAGGGGAAGCTGCAAAGGCGGTAATGTCTGAGGCGGAACGTCAAGCTTATGAGGAGAAAAAGCTAAAACTGCGGAAAGCAATGGCTGACACAACCCTCTCCAAAGAGTCAGAAACAATAGATGCGAGTATAGCCGAACGTCAGCGTCAGCTTGAAGCTGCTGTCACAAATGATGATTGGAGTGTAATTATCGACGCACAAACACAGGAAACCAAGTCTTAGGTCAATACGATTTAGTTGAAGCAATTTACGTTAATAAATTTACCGCCGCCGTTGGTTTCGACTTGTCTGTGATCGCGTAGCGTCTCGCAGACAAGTCGGAAATCTTCAACCTGGGTATATTCTTTGTGAGAAATCACCAAAGAAATGCTTAACTAAAAAGTATTTAGTTTTAAATCGATTGCGTAAGTCCTGAAGGTAAAGAAATTAAGAAAAAGTCGAATTACTCGACATGAAAGTAATTGAGTGATCATGACACAGATGAAATTGCACAAACTTGTAAACCCACAGGTGTATGAATAATCACAGATTCCACACCAAATACTTGAGCGATCGCACTTGGTGTCAGAACTTCTTCAGGTTTGCCAACTTCCCAAAGATGACCTTGTTTTAACAAAGCAATGCGAGAACTATATCGTGCAGCTAGATTCAGTTCGTGTAGAACGGTAACAATAGTTAATTCTTGCTGTTGATTAAGATTTTTCAGTAGTTCTAATAGTTGTAATTGATAGTTTATATCTAAGAAAGTTGTAGGTTCGTCTAATAATAAAACTTTTGGTTCTTGCGCTAGTGCTAAAGCTAAAAAAGCGCGTTGTCTTTCACCACCGGAGAGTTCTTCAACTAAGCGATCGCTCAATTTTTCTAGTTGCGTCTTTTTAATTGCAGCTTCCACTTTCACCCAATCTTGAGCATTTAATTCCCATTGCCACCAAGATTGATGTGGAGTGCGTCCTAAGCTTACTAATTGTCGCACTGTTAAGCCCACGGGAACCGTTTGTTGTTGCGGTAATAATGCTAGTTTTTGTGCAACTAGATTTGGGGGTTGAGAATGAATTGCTTTGCCATCAAGTAAAACTGTTCCCTGCTGTGGGGAGAGAATACGACTCAGCAATTTGAGTAAAGTAGATTTACCTGAGCCATTAGCACCAACTAAACTCAACCATTCTCCTGTTTGTAGAGTGAGGTTAATGTCTTGAACAATTGGGACTGTGGTGTAACCGCCTGTGAGGTTTTGCAGTTCGAGTGGCATTTAAGAAATTCAACAATAAGAAACTTAATTTTATAAGGTTTCCCCGATATCTGCATTATTAGAATTTACAAGCTTGATGCATAACTAGGAACATCTGCTTCAATGCTCCTAGATTACATCTTTTTCTTGAAGTGAAATTCTACTTATTGCCGCACAATAAGCCAAACCGAATTAACCCACGTTCATAACCGCGACGCATTAATCCCAGTGATAATGCCCCTTGGATGGTAGCCCAACCAGCATTTAGTAAGCCCCAAAGCGCTTGGGGAGTGAATGCAGAATCAATCACCACATTCCAAAAGGGGGCGACAGCAGTTGACCAATCAGCAGTGCGGATATTATGTAATGGTAGTTGATGTGCGATCGCTTCATACTCTGGCAAAGAAATCACATAAGGCAAACAATACACCCGATAAATATCCTGCAAATGCTTTTCCTCATCCGCCGTTAATGGGGATTCATCAGTTGGCCGATGACACCAAGTCACCATAATTAACTTACCACCAGGCTTCAATACTCGATAGCACTCCTGGAGAAACTTGGTTTTATCTGGCATGTGTTCACCGCTTTCTAGTGACCAAACCAAGTCAAAAGAATCGTCGGCAAAGGGCATTGCTTGAGCATTTGCGACTTGGAATTGTGTTCTCAAACTCAAATTAGCTTCCAAGGCACGTTCTGTTGCTCTAGCAGCTTGTACAGGACTCAACGTAATCCCTGTAGCCTTAGCATTGAACTTCTGTGAAAGATATAAAGAACTACCACCTATCCCACAACCCACATCTAGGATATTTTCTGCTGCTTCTACCCCTGCCCAATTGAGCAATTCTTCGATTAAATCAATTTGAGCCTGACGACGGTCTTTTTTCTGGCTACCATCAGCGCCGTAATAGCCGTGGTGCATGTGTTCGCCCCAAATCTGTTCCCACAGACCAGAGGAAGCATCGTAAAATTGCTGAATTTGCTGGTAAAGTGTTGCACTCATGAAAAAAGCAGTGTTAAAACAAAGCCGAATTTAAAAAAAACATACAGATAGGCTACCATGTATGTTTTTAATTAAATAAGGGTATTTTGCTTGTAGAGAAAGTCAACCGTGATATCTCCTCCTTGGAAAACTTCCTCAGTTTTACCTTAATAAACCGTTCTTCCTCAAATTTTTACTAATTGTCTAAAAAAACCTACATATACAAGAGACGTAAAACCAGATAAAATCTAACTTTCTTAATTACGAATTACGAATTACGAATTACGAATTAATTATGACTGTTTCTCGCACAGTTTGCTTGGGATTTTTGACTGTCATAGCTGTGGGCACTATCTTGTTAATTATGCCTTTTTCAACTAGCGATGGTACTTGGAATAACCCGATTGTAGCGCTGTTCACTTCGACATCCGCAGTTTGTGTTACTGGTTTAGCTGTAGTTGATACTGGTACTTATTTCTCCTTTTGGGGTCAGTTAGTTATTCTGCTACTGGCTCAAATTGGCGGATTGGGCTATATGACAAGCACTACATTCCTGATTTTGCTCATCGGTCGGAAATTTGATCTTCGGCAAAAAATAGCCATTCAACAAGCTTTAGACCGACCGGGGATGAGTGGTAGTACCCAAGTTATTCGCTCAATTATTGCCACAACTTTAATTTTTGAAATTACTGGAATATTTTTGCTGCTACCAGCATTTGTTCCCGATTTTGGATGGAATCAAGGACTGTGGTTAGCAATTTTTCATAGTGTTAATGCTTGGAATAATGCAGGCTTTAGTCTATTTCAAGATAGCTTGATTGGGTATCAATCATCTTTTTTAGTTGTATTCACAATCACGACTTTAATTATTTGCGGTGGCATTGGTTATCAAGTCATTTTAGAAATCTACATTTGGTTGCGCGATCGCATTTTCAAAAGAACTCAAAATCAAATTTTTTCTCTAGATTTCAAAGTTGCAATTAGCACAACCTTAATATTATTGTTTTTAGGAATTATTGCCTTTTTCTGTATAGAGATTAGAAACCCTGAAACGTTTGGTTCTCTAAATTTACGTGACCAGATATTAGTAGCTTGGTTTCAATCAGTCACTCCCAGAACTGCTGGTTTCAATACCATAGATATTGGCAAAATGACCACCGCCGGTCTATTTATTACGATTGCACTCATGTTTATTGGTGCAAGTCCAGGTGGTACGGGAGGAGGGATGAAAACAACAACGCTGAGAGTCTTGACTAGTTGTACCAAAGCGATTCTCCAGGGAAAAGAAGAAGTTTTATTGTACGATCGCAAAATAGCAATATCTTTAATTTTGAAAGCTGTGGGTGTGCTGGTGGGTTCAGTAGCGACCGTGATTTTAGCTACAATTTTAATCAGCCTCACAGATCCAACATTAGATTTTATTAAAATTTTGTTTGAAGTAGTATCAGCCTTCGCCACCGTAGGGCTTTCTACAGGTATTACAGGGAGTATCTCTATAACAGCAAAGCTCATCTTAATTATCACTATGTACATTGGACGAGTAGGTGTTTTACTACTGATGTCCGCAGTACTAGGAGATCCACGCCCTACCAGAATTCACTATCCTGAAGAAAATCTCCTAGTGGGATAGTTAGGAAGTAAGGAATGGGGGGAGAATAATTCTTGGCAATTCACTAATGACTAAACTGATAACATATACATTGAAAGGCAAAAAATAAAATTTTTAGTTCAAGCGGTATAACCGTTTTTTGCCCTAAATACAGGGAGCCATAATAAGGATAACAAGGGTGAATTTGTCATCATTAGGTTTTTTTCGCAGTTTACGTAAAGATAACCACCAATTTGCTGTAATTGGGTTAGGTCGCTTTGGTAGGTCTGTCTGTTCTACACTGCACAATTTTGGTTATCAAGTGCTGGCAACAGATGTTGATGAAAAACGAGTTTCAGAAGCATTAACTGAGGGAATTGTTGGTCATGCTTTGCAACTAGATTCTACAGAACCAGCCGCACTCAAAGAAGCTGGAGTTTTTGAGTTTGATACTGTAATTGTAGCGATTGGTAACTACGTTCAAGAAAGCATCATAACAACCCTAAATGTGAAAGAGGCTGGCGTACCCCATGTAGTTGCTAAAGCTTCTAGTGAAGTTCACCGTAAACTGTTGCGCCGAGTAGGAGCAGATCATGTTGTTTTTCCTGAGTATGAAGCAGGTTGCGCCCTAGCGCGTACACTTACTAAACCAGCAATCTTAGATCGGTTTGACCTAGACCCAGATAACAGTATTGTAGAGTTGATTGTACCTGATGAATTTCACGACAAAACAATCACTGAGCTTCAACTTCGTAACCGCTACGGTTTAAATTTGCTAGCAGTGAGCCAGGATGGTAAATTTATAATTAATCCTGACCCTACTAAGCGTTTAGAACGTGGTTCAGCAATGGTAGTTATTGGCTGCAATAGAGATATTAATCGCTTGCCAATTTGAAAAATTTAGAAGCTGAGATTTAGGAGTTAGGAGTTATTAACTATCAAGAAAAATAAAAGCGCCAGTCGCCAGAATTCAGCATCAATTCTGACGACTGGCGGATTACTTTTTCTTTTATTTCTAACTCTGGGTTTTTTATTGTCCGGGACTTATTAAAGTAGGCTGGAATTCAACTGAGACAGGCACATTGCCAGGATCGGCTGAAGTTTCTGGTTGATTTTGCGTTTGTTGCTTAAGTGTCTGTATTAAATTACTTGTACTAGTTGTCTGAGAAGGAGTAGCTGTTTGACTGGCTTGAGGCTGCTGTTGCCCAATTTTCTGGGCAATTTGCTGCATTAGTTGTTCTATTTTCTCAGCTTGCTCAATGTTTCCTTGCTCCCGATACTCATTATGGGCACGTTTCAATACTCCATTAGCTTTCTTGATGTCGCCTTGATTATATAAAGTGACTCCCAAGTTATAGTAAGCTGAGGCGTTTTTAGGATTTAGGCGAATAGCTTGCCGATAAACAGAAATAGCCTCAGAACCTTGACCTTGAATTGCTAGCAAGTTTGCCATGTTGTTGTAAGCTGTGGCATTTTTAGGATCTAGCTGCAAGACTTGGCGATAAGTGGCGATCGCTCGCTCTGTTTGACCTTGTTGTTGCAAGGCGATCGCTAAGTTAAAATAAGCGTTGGCATTCCTACTATCTAAATTAATCGCTTGCTGGTATGCTGCGATCGCTTCCTGTTGATGCCCTTGTTCATACAGCGCCAAACCCAGATTATACAACGCTGCTACCCTTGTGGAATCTATTACAAGACTCTGCCGATAAGCTGTAATCGCTGCATCTTTTTCTCCTTGTCGGTACAACACTAACCCTAAGTTGTAATAAGCTTCGCTAAAATTGGGATTAACTTTAATCGCCTCTGTATATTCTTGTAAAGCTAAATCCAGGCGATTTTGCTCCATAAATATATTACCCAGATAATTCCGCGCAGCCCCAAGGCTAGGATCTCGCTGTAACGCTTGACGAAAGGCAAATTCTGCACCCTGCAAGTCTTTGCGGTTATAGCGCGTGACTCCCTGCTGGAAAAAGCTAGCTGCTTCGAGATCCTGAGAAACTGCGCTTTCTGCTAGCAGCTTACTTCCTGGAAAATTAGTAATTGCTGGTGCAGCTAAGACCAAAAATGCAGAACAGCTACAGAGTGTCACCCGGCAAAATAAATGTAACGACTGAGAAAATAGGAATTTTTCAGACATGAATCACAGACCTATACTTATTTTTCACTCCTCATAAGTCAGAGTACCCACCACGAAAGAAAAAATTCCAAATTTCCGACTTTTAACTAATTTTGGGGGTTTAATTCCCCCATAACTAAAAAGACGTTCTGTAAATGTTCAGTCGAGTCGCTACAAAAGTTTTTGCAGAATCTCAAATATCCGTTACAAAAGTTAATTAAAATTACGAATTATTTCAACTCCACAGCTGACGGCAAAATTAGCATGGCATCGCCGAATGAATAAAAGCGATATTTAAAAGCGATCGCTTCGTTGTATATATTCAATAACCGTCGTCTGCCAATTAGGGCACTTACCAACATCAGCAAACTGGAGCGTGGGAGGTGAAAATTGGTAATTAAACCATCCACTACCCGCCATTGGTAGCCAGGATAAATAAATAGGTCTGTTTTCCCGCAAAATGGTTGTAAATTCCCAGATTCATCTGCCCCTTCCAAAGCCCGTACTGCCGTTGTTCCGACAGCAATAATTCGACCGCCAGCTGCTTTAGTGGCGCGGATTTGCTCTACTGTGGCGGCAGGGACTTCAATCCATTCTTCATGCATCTGGTGGGTAGTTACGTCTTCTACTTCCACAGGGCGAAATGTACCTACACCAACGTGTAGCGTTATAAAAGCTTGATGGATATTGCGATCGCGCAACTTTTGTAATAATTCTGGGGTAAAGTGTAATCCTGCCGTTGGAGCCGCGATCGCTCCTGGTTGTTTGGCATAAACTGTCTGATACTGCTCATCAGCAGCTGACGAGGCAGTAATATATGGTGGTAGCGGTACTTCACCAAATACCTCTAACATCTGTACCAAAGGTTTTCCCTCTGGCACATCAAATTGCAACAAACGCCCTCCAGTGGCTGCATCTGTTTCTAAAACCGTAGCTGTGAGTTGGGTACTGGCGGCTGGGGCAGATTCTTCACAATCCCCAATCCCCAATCCTCTTGCTTCAAAAATAATCTTTGTTCCCTGTTTAAAGCTTTTTCCTGGCTTAACTAAAGCTAACCAACAGTTATACTCTCGTTCTTCCAACAGCAACACCTGGAGTTTAGCACCAGTAGATTTATGACCATAAAGCCGCGCTGGAATGACCCTTGTATTGTTCATAACCAGCAAATCACCAGGGCGTAGCAGTCCAGGCAAATCATGGAAAATATGATGCAGAGGCTCTGTTTCAGTACCTGTAGTAGGAGAATTAACCACCAGTAACCGGGAACTATCTCTAGGAACGGCTGGGTTTTGGGCAATGAGTTCTGGAGGTAGTTTGTAGTCATAGCCAGCTACCGAGCAATCTAAATTCAAATCTTTTTCTTGTGTGCCAGAGGTATCTTTCAAATTCGCTTGTACTAGTTTTTGCTTTATTTAGTATTTATACTCTCTTAAAAAAGCTGCTTTTAGCTTTTTCTTCTAAAGGAACTTTAAGGTATCTTTGCTCATTTTTCTCGCAAGGCTATAAGATTGTTACTATTAAGTAACACGGAAAAATTAACATAAAAATTGGGTAAACCTCCCCATCTAAAAACGGGGGCTTTTACCCTACCGGGAACAGGCAATGATTGACGAATATAGATATGTAGGATTGGCTTTGATCCCAAGCACCAACAAACATGGAATACTTGTATTATCTGGCAAATGCCAGTCTAACCCTGAGGGTCGTTCAACACCTGCACGCTAGACCCCAGACACCAGTTTCGTTCGTCACCGTAATTCATCAAATTGATGGCTGGGTGGTTAGGATCAAACTCAGAGGTCAAGTCTCACCTCAAGAAGATGGCGACTTTCGCGCTTTTCTAAATGAATTAGGAATTAGCTATGAACCGCCAATGAGGGTGCAAATGGCGCTTTGGAGTTTGGAAGCCGGACAATGCCCTGTGGACGTGATGCGTCGCTATCAGGTTGCGATTGTTTCTCATGGGAGTCCAGAGAGAGACGAAATCGAAGCCTTCCGGCAACAGTTTGTCCGTGGCTTAGGTTACTGTCCAGAAACTTTGGCGTGATGGCATTTGGTTGTAACACTACTACAAAATTATCAAGAAAGAATTCAGGAGTTAGGAGTCAGGAGTCAGAAGAAATCTATAAATTTTCTACGACTGGCAGAGGAATAAAGGGGTTTAATACCCCCACTAAATATACTTTCTTTAGACTTTCTTTAGTGTCTATCCTCCGGCAATGCCAACGGCAAAGAATTCAGTGGCAAGTTTCCAATCCCAACTAATTGATTCTGTCCTCTGTTAGGGGATAGCTAGGGTTTAGCCCATTCTGGCTTCTGAATTCTTCTTCAACCATTATCAATTGAACAGTCGAAAGCTGCTAGAATGTATTCTTGCAGCTTAAACTTGTATCCGGCGGCTGATGAAGTAACTACAGCTTCCTGAGTTGCTGTAACCCCAGTCAGATTTTTTGATATCTTTTGACAGTAAACAATAGCAACATCAAATCGGCAAGAATAATCTGCCTTTTCAGGGTACTGAGCTAAGAATATTCCAGCTGTCCGCGAAATTTTTGCTTGCTTTTGTGGAGTGATTGCGCTTCTTCCCCCTGCATCCCAACTCCCAGAAGTGCGGGTTTTAACTTCAACAAATGCCAATAATGAGTGCTGAGTAAGGAGTTTTTCCCCGATTCCATCATATTGAGCAATGATATCGATTTCTCCCCAACGGCTAGAAAAGCGACGATGCAGAATTATCCAACCTGTCGATTGCAACCATTGGGCAACTAGGTCTTCTCCTAATTCACCAATATTTGGATAATGGGATGGAGGAAGGTTAGCCATTGACTAAAAATATGATGAATTTTATGAATTCTAGGTTAAGCAATCGCACAGAGGGTTCTACACTCGACTCATCCCCAACACAATTCAGGTTGAGGCATAAAAGAGACTATCAATTTTGGGCAAATATGCTCAGTTTATTCCTTTGGGGAATAGTTGGCATCACCGCAACCGTGGGTTTTGCTTCAACAGCTTTAGCACTCGAATATAATAAGGAAATTTTGGTCGAGGCTGATTTCTCAGGACGTGATTTAACAGACTCCAGCTTTACTAAAGCTAATCTTCGCCAAAGTAATTTTAGCCATGCTAATTTGAACGGTGTCAGTTTTTTTGCAGCAAATTTGGAATCTGCGAATTTAGAGGGATCTGATTTGAGAAATGCCACTTTAGATTCGGCTCGTTTAGTGAGAGCAAATTTGACAAATGCACTGTTAGAGGGGGCGTTTGCCGCTAACGCCAGATTTGATGGTGCAATCATTGACGGGGCAGATTTTACCGATACGCTGCTGCGTCCCGATGAGCAAAAAAAATTGTGCAAACTTGCCAAAGGAACTAATCCCACTACAGGAAGAGATACGCGTGACACGCTGTTTTGCCCTTAGTATTTTCTAGGTGGGAATTGGGAATTGGGCATGGATCAATAAATCAATAGTTCTTCCCCTGCCCCCTGCCCCCTGCCCCCTGCCCCCTGCTCACTGCTCCCTGCCCCCTGCCCCCTGCTCCCTGCTCCCTGCTCCCTGCCCCCTGCTCCCTTGCTTCTTCCCCATCCCCCATTACTGAGTAACTACCAACCACGGGCCCCAATCTTTTGACAAACAATTTTCATTCCTTTGCCTGGTGAAGAATTTGCGACAAAAGGTATTTCTCCTTTTTCCTTATCTTCTTCAAGTAGCTGTCCTTCTGAACCGTAAATGGCAATGCGATTCAGAAAAAGCCGCGATTCTGTACATGATGCATCGAAAGTAGTCTCGAAGACACCATCCCCATACATTCCATAAAGCTTGTATGTCGTGCCCTTAATGGTTTCTGTGTCCAGAGCTACGCTGTTTCCTAATTTATCATGCCCCACAGTAATATATCTTTCTGCATCTTGAGCGATCGCTGTGTCAACATCTTCAGCGATCGCTGCGCCAACACCTCCGGTGATCGCACTACCATTACTTAATAAAATAGCGATCGCTCCTACTATGCCGCCTAACTTCAAATACATACGCTTTAAAAATATCAGATTTCATATATTTCTACCCGCAATCAAAGGGGTTCTGGCAGGGTAGAAGCACTGAAATCAAGACAAAGCAAGGAGTTATGGCAAGCCAAAAAACTTAGTAATTACAGGCAAAAGCTTATTACAGACTTCAACTAGCTTTTCATTAGTAGGCAAATCAGCGATGTCTACGACGGGCTACGCCAACGCACCTTTCAATAAATTGAGGGGTGTTTTTGCTATCTTCTGCATGGCTCCATTTTATGGGTTAGTGGTGCGATCGCATCTGTCTTCAAATGGGAACCATAAGAAAATAAGCTAATACATCACACTAGATTGGTTTACCCATGTCTGACGAACAAGAGCGTAATTCCGCTTTTAACGCTGCTGCCAATATTAACGTTCAACATACCCAATTACAGGATTTATCCTTAAGTGCAGCCCGTAGATTATATAAAGGTGGGATTCGATCTGGTGATCCGATCAGAACCAGAGTGCAAGCCCAAGAAATGTTAGATAAAATCCCTCCATCTCAGAGAGCAGGGATTGATAGCAAGTCGGCTGATGTTAATACCCAAAAATACCTATCAGATAAACACGCTAGTCATATCAAACCGCATAGCAAAGGCGGCTCAAATGATCCCAAAAATATCAAGTGGGAAAACGCCAAAGATAATTTAGCCCGTGGCGATAAACCCATGACTTCGCAGGAGCAAATGAGGCTAGATGCTAAATGGCATTTTGATAACCTAACAGGTGCAGTCAAAGCAGGAGTTAAAGCCGCGCCCCTGGGAGCAGCCATTGGTGTAGCGACGACAGCACCATTTTCGTTACTAACCAACGCGCTGCGCGTAGTTCGGGGTGAAATTTCTGCACAACAAGCCGCTATAGAAACACTGAAAGATACTGTAAAAGGCGGCACAGTTGGGGGTGTGACAGCGTTTGTAACTACAACAGTAGCAGCAGCTTGTCCACCAATTGCGATCGCTTTAACCGCAGCAGCACCAGTTTTAGCTGTTGTTGGAACTGCGGGTATGGTTTACGAGTTTTTCAAAATCCTCGATGACCATAAACAGACCGTGAAAATCTATTATGAATCTTTAACTCAACAAGAATTAGAAAGATTACAAGCAATTGAAAACGAACTAATTTATGAACACCAGAAAAATCTAGAGTTTTTGGCCGAAGCGCAAGTAATTAATCAAGAAATTACAAATCGCCCCCTCAGACTGGGAATAGAAGGGGCTATGCAACGGTTACGTGAATCAGTAGCTATTGCTCAGTCTTTAGGAATAGCATCAACTGATAGTAAGTTACTGCCTGATTCTCAACTTCTTTACCTTCCTCCTCATTCCTAGAGAATTAGGCAAAAATTGTATGATTCCTCTTCTGTTTGGTGCTTTAGGGGCGGCAGTTGGTGCTGTCGCAGGTGCTTTTACTGCTCATGCTGCTGGAGAAAAGGACAGACAAGCAGGCAAGCATCACAGACAAGTTGCAAATGAATTAACAGACAAATACGCCAATTTAGAGAAGAAATATTATGAATTTGCTGATCAGAGCAAAAGGCAGATTAATGATTTAACTCGCCAACACGCATTAGACGAAGTAGAAAAAGACTGTTTGCGTTTAGCAGTACGACTACAACAAAATCTCATTTCCTTAATGTGGGAGATTGATAGAGAACCTACAACAGATGCTTTAAACAGGTTTCAAGCAGCAGTGGAACAAACTAACCAAGTTCTCCACCAATTAAAAGAGGAGCTAATTATTGTTCCTAATGATTACTATGCAAGTCTTTTAACAGCAATAGCAGCAACTAAAAAAATCAACACTATAAAATCCAGCGATGCTGGCAGCAAAACTGTTCTCAGTGTTGATTTAGGCAGAATTTCCACAAAGACTTGTGTCAGTCGCGAACCCGGTAGTGTTGTGTTTGTACCTGCCAACGTTAAGCAAATGTCAATAGAACAGTTACGTGGTGGTGTTTTTGAAGTTCGTGCTATTGATCCTTTAATGAATTTGTGGCTGGAATATCAAGGCAATGGATATGCTGTAGGTCAACTGGCAGCAGATTTTGGAGCGAATCTAGGAATCGGACAATCTAAGGTAGAAGCTGCACTGGTAAAAGTGTTAGCAAGTGCTAGCTACTTTAAACTTAGAGACGATATCTCAGTTGTACTGGGTCTGCCTTTTCTTTCCTTAGAGCAATTTGAAAACGAAAAAGCATACTTGATTAGTCAAGTAGGCGGGCCTCATGTGTTGAACTCCCGAGGCGAATCTGTGTCGCTGAACGTCAGTAACGTATGGGTAATGCCAGAGGGCTATGGCAGCCTGTTGTGGTCTGAAGCTCAACCAAAGAAAAGTCCTAGCAGTCCCGATTTTACAAAAATATCGCTGGCGATCGTTGATATTGGACATCAAACCGTTGATTTGTTGATGATGGATAATTTCCGATTTATTAAATATCTTTCTAAAAGTGAAGACTTTGGTATGAACAAGTTTTATGAATTGATGGCTGCGGAAATAGACGGTGCTGATAGTCAATCTTTGGGATTAATTTCTGCTGCTAACAAACCCAGAGGCGAACGCTATTACCGTCCTAAAAGCGCAACCAAACCCACTAACTTAGACGATTTTATTCCCAACCTTACAGAGATGTTTTCTCGTGAAATCTGTAGCCGTGTGCTAGCCTGGTTGCCAGAGCGTGTAACTGATGTAATTATTACTGGTGGTGGCGGTGAATTCTTCTGGGATGATATTCAACGTCTGCTTAAAGAAGCAAAGATTTATGCCCATTTAGCAGCACCCTCTAGGCAAGCTAATGCCTTGGGGCAGTATATTTATGCTGAGGCGCAATTAGGCGCTATTGAGCGCCGTGCTAGGTCAGAAAACTGATGTTACTTTGAATTTATCCCAAAGTAAAGATAATTTTCGGTAGCTGTAAAGATTTATTTAATATACCAGTAAACAAATGAAAATTAAACTTTCTGATGATGTTAAGCCAAAACATTATAAAGAGTGTATTCCTCTTAAGCAAGGGAAAAACTTTCAAGCACGACAAGAATTGCTTGTAAATGTAGAAAATATTCACAAGTTACCAGATAAATGGGAGTTTTGTTATTTTGATTTAGAAAAAGAAGTGACTTACCCATTTTGTATAACGCACGAGGAAATAAAAAATGATTCGAGAAAAGAAATAAATTTTTTAATTGTTATTGAATCTGAATTTAAAGAATTAATTACAATACCGGAAATAAAGGAATTGATAGACTATCAGAGGGTAGCGATATCTCGTTCAATGACTACATCAGCTACTACATTTGAATTCCTAGATACTTATCAACCTTTTGAGCGATATTATCAAAGCCTATCTTGAAATAGGTGCGTGACTATCAATCGATAAGGGGCAACGCGAAAAAGTGAGGTCGGGGTTTAATCCTCAGTTATATAGCTAGATTCTCAATAAAAATAGATGATTTATACCCCTAATTTTTAGCACCTCACAAAATCGCGTTGCTCCCAAATCGATACAGCTTATTAACAATCACCAATACCCTATTTGTAGTCTTTCCTATGACGATTGCACTATAAAAGTCAATCGCAACCTTGAGCAGGAACTAGCTAAAAAATTGCGATCGCTGAATATTGACACTGCCGAAGAATATTCAAAAGTAGACTTATGAAAGAGCGGGTAGTTTACCGCACTTCTGGAATAATCTTATTAACAGGCTACTGTTGTACGTCCAATTGGCCGATTTTCAGGTTTGGGTTTAATTGTGATTTCTACATCATTACCCAAACTATTCAAATAGCTAATCAATCTATCAAGTGAAAACCCGCTTAATCGTCCTCTAATTAATGAAGAAACTTTAGGCTGATCAATTCCTAAAATTTCACCAGCTTGCACTTGCGTTAATTTTCGAGTAGCAATGATTTCACTAATTTTACGAGCAATTTCAGCTTTGACTAGTCTTTCTTCGGGATTGGGTAATCCTAAATCAGCAAACACATTCCCACTAATAACGTAAACATTATTTTCGTTACTCATTTTTTATCCCGTTCTTTTTAGCTGTTTCTGTTGAATAATCTTTCTGATCTGTCTCGCTTTCGGCAATGATTCGCGTATTTCCTTAATTTGCTTAGGTTCTAGCGGTTCAATCTTAGACAAGTACAGACATTCGAATTCACGTAATGTAGTCTGATCAATCAGTCCAGCCTTGTGCAGCCCCGTAGCCGTTTCGTGAACGGCTTCAAGAATCGCTGATTTCTTCTTCGCCATTGCAAATTACCTCCATCAATTCATCTTCCAGGTTGGCCTTTTCGAGATCCTCTAGCGATCGCACTCCACGAAGGTACAACACTTGTTGTACCTCCAAATTTATCTCACGCTCCTAAACCACTCAGTAATCCCCTGAGCGATCGCACCAGCCATTCTCTTCTGTTCTTCTGGGTTCACTACCTGCTCAAATTCATCGGGATTGCTCATAAAACCCAATTCCAGCAACACTGATGGCGCAGCAGCCGGACGTGTCAGCGCTAGGTTGTTCCAAAACACGCCATAATAAGGTTTGCCGAGATTTTTGACTACATAGTTCTGTAAAAATATTGCGAGATTGTGGGCTTGGGGATGATACCAAAAAGTGCCGAATCCCTTAGTTTTTTCGGCATCGCCATTATCAGGTAGAGAGTTGTGATGTATGGAAAGAGCGATCGCAGGTTCTTCTTGACTGATAATTGCCTGACGTTCTACTAACGAAACCTCCTTATCATCTTCCCGCGTCATTACCACCGTTGCTCCTCGCTTCACCAACTCATCCCGCAACAACTTGGATACCACCAAATTTACATCTTTTTCTAAATATCCAGTTGGGCCACTGGCACCAGATTCTTTACCGCCATGCCCAGGATCTAGTACAATCTTGAAATTAGCTAAAGGCTTGCGTCTTGTGTTCCCAATTTTCGGCGGATGACGCAAAGCCAAAACCAGGGTTGTACCGTCGTATCTTAGCTTATATCCCCATTGTTGAGCTTTTTTGAGGTTAAAGGTGTATTTTACTTGTTCTGGAGCCTCTTGTTGCCAATCTAGGCGAGAAATCAGGGGGTCATCATCCAGGCGAATAATGTCCGTTTGGGCAGTGGTATTGTAGAGAGTGAGAGCGAAAGCACCCTCACTTTGTTGTACGCTCACAGGTACGGGAGCTTGTAAGGGGAAAACTATCTCTGTTGCACCAGGGAGTTGACGGTATCCGACACTGCGAATTATTGTCTGTGGCGGAACTGCACCAGGTAAAATGCGCGTTTCTTTACTATTAATCCAAGCGCCATAGTCTAGGCGCAACCATTCACCTTCCCTACCTGTTACTGTTGCGCGTGTGCCTTTGGGCAGTGGTGTAAGTCGAGAATAATCGGTGCTTGGGCCAGTGCGAGCCACGCCTGACTCTACTGTAACCTCAGAAACTGGCAACTCTGCTCTTGAGAGGATTTGAATTTTACCAGCCCCTGGTTGAGTTATCGTCTTGCCATCGAGTGTCAGTTGAAACTGAGGTTGTCCCAGATCGGCGGCTGTTGCCACTGTGGTACAACCTTTATAATTGCCTACGCTAGACTGGGCATAAGGCTGATTTTGCCCTGTCAAAGCTGCCAAATTACTTGGTAGTTGTGCCTGTTGAGGTTGGGGTGAAAGGGCAATGGTTTGATTCGCCAGGGTTACAGATACATTGGCATTGGGGGTTGCGATCGCGCTAAAACAAATTACTTCTCCTGGTAGTCTGGCAATGTCGGCGGCAGGAGTCAGGGAATTTTTAGCAAAGGCTAACCCCTGTGGTAGCTCAGGGCTAGTGTTAAGCCTTGTCACCTTAATCTTGAGTTCTTGATTGTCGTGACGCACAGTAAAAATATTTTCCCCCAACTGCAAGGGGAAACTAGGGGAAAAATGACCAGCTTTGCTGCGGTTAACTGGCTTACTATTGATCAAAACCTGACCATCTGGTGGTGCAGTGCCCAGAAAGAAGATTTTTTGGGCACTTGTTTGGTAGTTTGTCTGGGGAAAAACGACTATAAGAGATGGCTCTGCCAATGCTACGGAGGATGTGAGAATACAGCCTAATATTACTAATCCTAAAAGGTTTTTCACAACAAATCACTGAAGATTACACCACAACAACTGTGGCACAATGACGGGATGTATTTTTAGAAGTTGTTAGAAATTCAAACTACTATGACTAAGTTTATCTTTGTAACTGGAGGCGTAGTTTCCAGTATTGGTAAGGGCATTGTAGCAGCAAGTCTAGGGCGTTTGCTCAAGTCGCGCGAATATTCCGTGTCGATTCTCAAACTTGACCCTTATATCAATATCGATCCTGGCACAATGAGTCCCTTTCAGCATGGGGAAGTATTCGTTACCCAGGATGGTGCGGAAACAGATTTGGACTTGGGGCATTACGAACGCTTTACCGATACCTCAATGTCGCGGTTAAATTGTGTGACTACTGGCTCGATTTACCAGGCAGTTATCAATAAAGAGCGGCGCGGAGACTACAACGGCGGCACTGTACAGGTTATTCCTCATATTACCAATGAAATAAAAGAGCGAATTCTGAGAGTTGCTAAAAGTACAAATCCATCTGTAGTAATTACAGAAATCGGCGGTACGGTGGGAGATATTGAATCACTGCCGTTTTTGGAAGCAATTCGCCAGTTTCGTAAAGAGGTGGGACGGCAGAATGTGCTGTATATGCATGTAACTTTGGTACCGTGGATTGCTTCTGCGGGTGAAATGAAAACGAAGCCAACACAGCATTCAGTTAAAGAACTGAGATCCATTGGCATTCAACCAGATATTTTAGTTTGCCGGAGTGATCGCCCCTTACCCAAGGGATTAAAGCAGAAATTATCGGGATTTTGCGATGTCCCAGAAGAATGCGTCATTACTTCCCAAGATGCCAAAAGTATCTATGAAGTACCCCTGAATCTGGAACGGGAAGGAATGGCAGAACAAGTGCTGAACTTACTGCAAATGGAGCAACGCAAACCAGATTTGACGCAGTGGCAAACCTTGGTACAACGCTTACATACTCCTAAGCACGAGTTAGAAATTGCCATTGTTGGTAAATATGTGCAGTTAAGTGATGCCTACCTATCTGTAGTGGAAGCACTAAACCATGCTGCAATCTCCACTTATGGCAAACTGCGCCTGCGTTGGGTGAACTCAGAAGATTTGGAAAATGAATCAGCCGAAACTCATCTTGGGGGTGTCGATGGCATAGTTGTACCAGGAGGTTTCGGGGTTCGGGGAGTGGATGGCAAAATTGCCGCCATTAAATACGCCCGCGATCGCCAAATTCCCTTTTTGGGTTTATGCCTGGGGATGCAATGTTCTGTAATTGAATGGGCTAGAAACGTAGGGGGATTAACAGATGCCAATAGTGCTGAATTTGACCCTCATACAACTGATCCAGTAATTAATTTGTTGCCAGGACAGCAGGAAGTTGTCGATTTAGGGGGTACAATGCGCTTGGGGCTATATCCTTGTCGTGTTCTCCCTGATACTTTAGCTTTCAAGCTTTATCAAGAAGATGTAATTTATGAACGACATCGACATCGCTATGAGTTCAACAATGCTTACCGCGATCTCTTATTAAAGTCTGGCTATGTGATCAGTGGTACTTCTCCTGATGGACAGTTAGTTGAAATTGTGGAATTACCCAAGCACCCATTCTTTCTGGCTTGCCAGTTTCATCCAGAGTTTCAATCGCGTCCTAGTAGCCCTCATCCCTTATTTAAAGGGTTTATTCAAGCAGCGATCGCTCTTTCTTTATCAATTCCAGGTACTCCTACGCCATTGGAGGTGTCATAACAATTAAAAATTAAAAATTAAAAATTAATTTTTAATTGGTACACAGCAACATTAACTTAAGGCTTCAGTAGATTCGGACATATAGGGTGCATCATTCGTAAATTTTTGACTTGAGGAGATGTTGTGGCGTACTGGGTGAAAATCCTTTACGAGAGGAGAGAATATGTAGTGAATTTTGAACGTGTCCATGCTTTTTGTTATGAAGTAAATGGCAGAGTTACTTTTTGGCTACCTGATAGTGCCATTCCCATAGTAATTAACCCCCAAAATAACTTAGAAGATTATCAAAAAATTCTCGATTATTTAGAATGTGTGACGAGGTTAGAATTAGATCATGCCCATTGGGTAAAAATCTTTTACGACAAAAATGAATATGTAATTAATCTCAACTGCATCAGTTCTTTTTGTCATGAACCGAACGGCAGGATAACTTTTTGGTTGCCAGATGGTACTATCCCTATCATCATCAATCCTGTGAGTAATCCCGAATCATATCAAAAAGTTGTGCAATACGTTCACAAGGCAACAGGATATTCTTTGTCTTAGTATTAGGAATTACGAATTAATTCTCCAAGGCGCTTCAATATACTGAGTACTTGGTGTAATTCTGAATCACGTTCAATTGATAGGGCATAAGATCGTGCATACCAAGGATGTTCTTGTTGAATCAATTTGACAAAAACAAATTCCCTACCGTTCATTAGTAAGCCAAAAGTCGGTTGTGTAAGATTTGGACAATCAAGCATATAAGCTAGTGCTTGAGGTAAAGCTGTCATCACATCAAATCTACCGCTTTTAGATTCGATGACAAGTACCCAAAAACATTTTTGGATGACAAGAACATCAATATTTCCTTTCACGATAAAACTCTCGTCTTCAGCAGAAATCTCAACAGAAGTTTCGGTTTCAATCTCAAAAGGAGGTTGATAAAATCCAGCTAAATCGAGTAAAGGAGACAGTACTACCATCTTTACCGCCTCTTCTGACATCAGACGGCGCTTATTCAAGTTTATATAGTTGCTTTTCACCCGCGCGATCGCTTGCTTTTCACCATCAGTCAAAGTTGGTAAATTTTCTGTCCACTCTGTAAAAAAGCTGGTGTCTGTAGCAAGTTGCAAACCAAATTTTTCTTCTAATTCGTAAAGACTGATGTCTCTAGCTGGGATTGTTTGAACCATAATCTATAACCCTGAATAGCATTGCCATGCCAACTTTGCTGCACCCACTATCCCAGCAAAGTTTCCTAATTCGGCTGGCAAAATCTGTAAACCTACTCGTGATAAAGGCTGAACTCGCTTCTCAATTTCTGCCTTTGCTGCTGGTAAGAAAAACTCAAAGCTGCCACTTATACCGCCACCAATGACGATCGCTTGCGGTGTGAGTACATAAATTAAACTCGTCAAACCAATTCCTAAATCCCTACCATATTCTTGCCAAAAAGTCAATGCTGCGGGATCTCCTTGTTGAGCAAGAATACCTAATTCTATGGGTTCTTTGAGAGTGCGGCGGCGAATGGCAGTAGCAGAGGCATGTTGTTCTAAAGAGCCTCGATTGCCACTATTACAAATTGGCCCATCAGGATTTAATGAAATTAAACCCAATTCCCCGGCGGCTCCTTGATGTCCAATAAATAGTTTGCCATCAAGGATAATTGCGCCACCAACCCCAGTTCCTAAAGTTAGCAGAATCAGATTTTGCAAGTGGCGACCGGCTCCTAGCCAAGCTTCTCCTAAAAGAGCGCAGTTGGCATCGTTAGCGATCGCAGTAGGTTTGTCAGTTTTGGCTTCTAACCAATCTGCTAAAGGCACATCGAGCCATCCAGGTAAGTTAATGGCGATTTTAGCGATGCGTCCTGCTGCATCGGAGGGGCCAGGAGTCCCAACACCAATAGCAACAGTTTGATTATCTGGATCGATTTGTGCGATCGCATCTACCAGCACCGCCAGCACGGCCTCCGGCGTTGTCGGTTGGGGGGCTGCCACAGTTAGAGATTGCAGACAAGTACCATCGGCTGTAAACCGCCCCAGCTTAATTGCTGTTCCCCCTACATCAATGCCAATTACTTGAATTTTGTCATTTGTCATTTGTCATTTGTCATTTTTCATTGGGCATTGGTGAACAGCTATTCCCTATTCTCCAGTTCATTTTTTTTATCCCCGATCTGTTCGCGTAGCATCTCCCCCTGGAAGAAGACGCGAAGCTTTCAATTCCGATTTTTGTAAATTAGCAAAATTCGTGGTGCGAAAACTCGATTGCTCTTGCCAACCTGTAACTGGCGCACCTCTTAAGATGCCAGCAAGGGCAATAGAAAGGATAAATCCGCCAGTAGCGGCGGCAATTAATGTCAGGTTATCTTTCACACAAATCTCTCCAGTTATCAGTTACTAGTTATCAATGATTAGTCGGTTGACTAATAAGTGTCCACTATTTACTAACTATTTTCGGATTCTATTTTCTCTTCGTAATCGGGGATTGACAAATTCGTTTAACCCTTCACCAAGTAGTGATAACCCTACTACCATGAATGTCATGGTTAAACCAGGGAAAAGTGTAGTCCACCAAATGCCAGTAGGTAGAGCTTCTAAGGCTTGTTTTAAATCATGTCCCCATTCTGGAACTTCTTCGGGAAGTCCTAGCCCTAAAAAGCCCAAACCGCCCAACACCAAAATTGCATCAGCAGCGTTGAGTGTAAAGAGGACGGGTACGCTTTGAATGACGTTGAAAAATAGATATCGAGAAAGCACAACCCAGGTGGAAGCGCCCATTGCTTGAGCAGCTTCGATGAAGACTTCAGTTTTAACGCTAACAGTGTGGTTACGAACAACGCGGTAATATTGGGGGATGTAGGCAATACTAATAGCGATCGCTGCATTTAATATCCCACGCCCCACCACAAAGGCTAGTGTTACAGACAGCAGTAGCCCCGGTAGAGTGTAAATGCTATCCATCATAAACAGCAACACTTTATCCAATTTCCCGCCCAGATAACCACTCAGCATCCCTAGAGGCACACCGATAATCATACTCAGCGCCGTTGCCAAAATCACCACCTGCAAAGCAGCTTGAGCGCCGAACAATGTCCGGGAGAAAACATCATAACCTAAGCGACTAGTGCCAAACCAATGTTTAGCTGAGGGTGGCTCGTGGATTGGATTAGAGAGAAAATCTTTTGGGTTTAGCAGCCATCCCCAAGCCTGGAATAAGGGAGCGAAGAATGCCAGGAAGATGAAAAATAGGGTAATGGCTAACCCAATGAGCATGAGCTTTTGGGAAAGATTGGAATTTTTGCCAAACTGTAAAAATGTCGGTAGTCGCCGTTTTGTAATGGCCATAAAGCGATCGCCTGGATCAAAGCTTGATACGCTGACTATTTTACATATCAGATTGGGGATTGCGTAAACATCCTGACTAAAAGTCCAACTGTTTCGCGGTGGATACAGAGCTAGACTGAGTTAGAGGTGAGATTATGCCTTATCAGCCCTTGTCACTACAAAATTTAATTATCCCAAGTAGAGAAAGACCAAGTTAATGGAGGAATTATGAACGCTTACAAAAAATACATCACCATTACAGATCCAAGTCAAGTAATATTATCTGATTTACCTTTTCAGGTAGGACAAAGAGTAGAAATAATTATCTTAGCTGAGGATAATCCCAGAGCAGAAATTAGTAAAAAGCTGAGAGATTTATTTGATAAAACACAGTTGCTACCGGGAGTACAAGATATTACAGAAGCAGAAATATCAGCAGAAATTGAAGCTTACCAACGCGGGGAATGAAAGTTATTATTGACACGAATGTTTTAGTTTCTGCTGTCCTTAAGGGTAGAGTACCAAGAGATGTTATTCAGTTTATTTTTGATAATCCAGATTGGCAATGGATAGCTTCTGAAGAAATTATCGTGGAATATAAAGAAGTCTTAAGCCGAAGCAAATTTAAGTTGACAGATGAGGTAAGAGGTGAATGGTTTGAAATTATTGATACATTTCTAACGCTAATTGATGTCAATTTTGAAGTTGATTTTCCCACAGATAGAAAAGATGCAAAGTTTTTAGCTTGTGCTACGGCAGCAGAAGCAGATTTCTTGATTACGGGTGATTCTGATTTTAATCAGGCGCAAACTTTGGTCAATACAACAATTATTTCTGTATCTTTATTTAACAGGTTAGTTTGCGATGTCGGGGAGTGAGTATTGAGAATTAGTAAGTGTCAATGATTTTTTACTATTCTCCATTCCCCACCTGACTTTTCAGGTCATGTGGAAAAATCCACCCTGCCTAACCCCCTTCCCGACGCGGGAAGGGGAAAATTCAAAGTATCTCTCCTTTTAGGAGAGAGATTTAGAGAGAGGTTTTCTAAATGCCGTGAAAAGTCAGATTCCCCACTCCCCATTCTCTTACAGGTTACTTTCAATCAACTGGCGGTATTCGCTCTTTTGCTTCACGCCTTTAACTTCCTTCACCAGTTCCTTGTTTTTGAACAATTGAACCGTTGGCGTTCCTGTCACATTAGCATTTTCAGCAATATCTCGGTCTTTATCGATGTCGATTTCCACAAAGTGAATTTTGCTGTCAAATTCATCCACTACTTTATTTAAAATTGGCTTCAGGGTATGACAAGGGCCGCAGCCAGGAGAGACGTATTTAACAAGGAGTAAGCGATCGCTTTCATGGAACAATTTCCGTAAAGCGTAACCTCCCTCATGGCGCGTCGCATCCAATTTAAATCCAGCTTCTTCCTCGGCTTCAGTCTTTTTAGCTGGCTGATGTTCTAATTCATTAACTGCTGTTTCTGGCTGTTGATGGAATTCTTGAATCAAGCCAGTGGACGACAACCAACGTTCTGCCAACATCGCCGCCATACAGCCAGTACCCGCAGCCGTAATTGCTTGGCGAAACTCATGATCTTGTACGTCACCAGCAGCAAAAACACCTTCTACACTGGTTTCTACAGAACTAGGCTTAGTGACAACATAACCCACCTCATCCAGCTCTAACTGACCTTTAAATAAAGAGGTGTTGGGAGTGTGACCAACGGCGTAAAATAAACCCTTCGCGTGCAGTTTGCTCTCTTCACCAGTTTTGGTATTGCGGACTTTCACCCCTTCCATGTGGCCGTTACCGAAGATATCCACGGCTTCTGTGTTCCAATGCACTTGGATTTTCGGGTTGCTCAAAACGCGGTCTTGCATGGCTTTAGAAGCCCGCATTTTATCTGTACGTACCAACATATTTACCTTTGAACCGTATTTGGTGAGGTAAATAGACTCTTCCGCCGCCGAGTCGCCAGCACCAATTACAGCCAATTCTGCGCCGTGAAAAATTGGTGTTGCGCCATCGCAAATTGCACAAGCAGAGATACCCCGACTCCAAAATTCATGTTCGCTAGGTAAACCCAAACGTTTTGCAGTTGCACCCGTAGCAATGACGATGCTGTTGGTTTTTATTTCCCTTTCTTGCGATCGCACTGTAAATGGACGCTGACTCAAATCAACTGATATAACATCTTCAGTATATAGTTCAGCCCCCCAGCGCTCCGCCTGCGCCTTCATCTGATCCATCAGTTCCGGCCCCGTAATCCCTTTGGGAAACCCTGGAAAGTTCTCAACTTCCGTCGTTGTCATTAGTTGCCCACCAGGTAATCCCCCGGCTTGGAAACCTTCAAATACAACGGGTTTCAGGTTAGCACGTCCAGCATAAATGGCGGCTGTGTACCCTGCTGGGCCAGAACCGATAATTACCAAGTTTTCTACAGTTGGGTTAGTCATGAAAATATATGAACTCATAACGACTACGCTTAATATAGCATAACAAATTGCGATCGGCTAGGTCAGATGGGAAGCGATGGGAAAAGCCTACAGTACTATGCGCTCAAAACTTGTCAAAGATACTCTTAACTGCTACAAGTTTTCTCGCAGATATTTCCTGATAATTTCAACATCTATTTCTAGGAATTCTGCCATTTCTTGAACACTCATACCTTTATCAACACATTTTGGGGTTAACTTCAATTTTGTTTGTAGTTCTGTTTTCGCCTTTATCTTTGCCACGATATTCTCGAACAATTGACTGTTTTTGAATTCATCTAAATCTAGCATAGCTTCAATCGATCCTAATAATATGATGTGCTAGTAGCGTAACTCCTGATATTCTCAATCACTAAGACTGTTCTTGCAGATATTTCTTGATGATTTCAGCGTCTAACTCTAAAAATTCAGCTATTTCTTGAATATTCATACCTTTGCCAACACATTTTGGGACTAGTTTCAATTTAGTCTTTTCTAGGATGCTTTGGTATAATCGGGTATTAATGAATTCATCTAAATTAAGCATGGCTTCAATTTCCTCTACAGAAAGATTGGGAAACTTATAAAATACAATGCCTTGGATAAATGCTAGCACTTTCTTTTGAAGATTTTCATCCGTTAAGTTTTCTCTAGCCTGAGTGATTAGCTGTTGAGCTAAGGAAGTAGCTTTTGTAGGTGATTCTACAAAGAGTTTGGCAATTCCTATCGCCAAGGAATCTTCAGTCCTAGCAGAAAGTTCATTCAGATAAATGCAACGTAAATGTTGTTCGACTAAAGCCTGATAGCGTGGGTGAGGTGGGGTTTCATGAATGCGTTTGTCGTAGATAACAATTGCATACCAGCTTGAGTTTGCTGGTTTATATTGACGAAAATAAACAAAAATTTCTCCAAAAAGTCGCTCGTAAAATTCTTCATCTTTGTAGGTTTGCAATTCTACAAAATATAAAGGTTCATTTTCAAATCCCTGGATAGTCGAAAAGATCCCATCTAAACGAAATGATTGTTGTTTGACTTCCGGTGCAATAAATGTATAAATATCGGGATTAGTATCAGGTTTATCAATCAGTTCAAAAAATATCTGTGGTAGTTCCTTGATAAGTTCATAAAAAATTACATCTGTTTTCATTGATGCTACTAATGGCAAACTATACAGCCGTTTTTCTTTGAATACAATACATTGTATCTTTCAGGGGTTGAGGTACGTATGATAGAGATTAAAGCGTTATTTGGCGTATTATGTCCCTCACCATCACCGATTTAGAGCAGCTACAAACTGAGCATCCAGAATGGCAGATGGAACTGGTAGAGGGAAAAATCATAGTTTCTCCCTTGTCAGATTATGAGTCAGAAGAAATTGGCGCTCGGTTGAGTACCTTCTTAAATATCTGGGTCATGTCACGCAAACTAGGGCGTGTAACTGGTTCTGGAGCAGGGTTTATCCTACCAAATATAGAAGAGGACGACTCGGAAAAAAGAAACCTGCGATCGCCTGACGTGTCTTTTGTTCGCGCTGATCGGCTGAAGAAGACTAAGCGCGACTTTGTAGAGTTAGTTCCAGACTTGATGGTTGAGATTAAATCTAAAAGCGACAGAATTAAACCGCTTGAAGAGAAGATTCAGTTATTTTTGCAACTTGGATCTGTAGTCGGCATACTAATAGATCCTGATAAATTGACAGTAACGGTTTACCGATTAAAGCAAACTCCCGTGGTATTGCAAAATGGAGAGACACTTGTATTACCGGACTTGCTACCAGGTTGGGAACTAGCGGTATCAGAACTGTGGCCACCTGAGTTTGAATGAAGTACTCTTATAAACGAAATTAAGAATCTAGCCCTTGGTGAACACCAGGGGCTTAGTTATATCTGTGTCAATTGGGATACAAGGATTCTGGATTATGTAACTGGATCTTGCCAAACTTTTTTTCTGAAGGTGATAGGAAAGCGATCGCAGTTGGGTAAGTTATATCTAGAACACACAAGCACTTCCTACCCCAGGGTAAACACTTATGAAAACCGAATTAAAAGCTAAGTTTCTCCAACACATCCTCGACAAAAAGAAAGAAAACGAAGGTTTTACACTCATTGAATTACTAGTAGTAATTATTATCATCGGTATTTTGTCTGCGATCGCTCTGCCTTCTTTCTTGAACCAAGCTAACAAAGCCAAGCAGTCAGAAGCAAAAACCTACGTAGGTTCCATGAACCGCGCCCAACAAGCTTATTACTTAGAACAGAACACATTTGCAACTAATGCAGCTAGCTTTGGTAGTTTAGGTCTAGGTATTGCAACACAAACCACAAATTACAAGTACGACATTACTGGTAACGCTAGCCAAGTAACTAACCAAGCAGAAACAGTACTTGCTACTGCACCTCTCAAAAATTATATTGGTGGTGTGGGTGTAGCAACACAAGCTGCTACCAGTGAAGCTACAACCATAGCCGTTTTATGTGAGAATGAAAAAGCTAGAGTCAACCAAGGTGTAGTTGTAACTAGCGTCGGTTTCACAACTAATAATTCACCCACTTGTCCCACTAACTTCATTAGTTTATCTAAGTAAAAAATGAGTTAATAAGCGAAATATTACTCACCTACAAAATTTGACAAAAAAGTTATTTTGTCACAACTGCTTTCATTAAGCGAAATTACGTATTTTTTAAAGTGGGTAGAATACTCTACCCACTTTGTTTATTTAAGTGTGGAAATAAATCATGATTACCAATATAGACAACTGGCAGCAGTTAGCTGAACAATGCTTGATTAAAGGAAACTATGCACAAGCTGCTAGTTTATACGAACAAGCAATAGAACAAGAACCTAGTATAATTTCCTACTATTGGCATTTGGGATTGCTGTTACTCTTAAAAGGAGAAGAAGCAGAAGCCCAAATGATTTGGATGCTGCCATTAGCAGAAGCAGATACAGAACATTTGCCCAAATTGACAAATGAGCTATTTCAACTTTTGCAAACAGAAGCAGAACGACGCGAAAAGTTAGCAGAATATTCTCTAGCTTGGCTAATTCGCCAGCACATGCGGGAAATTAATCCTAGTTATATAAATAATTTGCTTCAAATTCTTATATTTTCTCTCAAGTTAGAAAAATTTGAAGAAATTGATGATTTGAATAAGTGGGGATTAATTGAAAG
Organism: Nostoc sp. UHCC 0252; assembly: GCF_034931145.1. Classification (NCBI taxonomy): domain Bacteria; kingdom Bacillati; phylum Cyanobacteriota; class Cyanophyceae; order Nostocales; family Nostocaceae; genus Nostoc; species Nostoc sp. UHCC 0252. The sequence continues at coordinate 28,289 of NZ_JAYGHE010000075.1, forward strand.
CTTAAAAGCAAAAGAAGATGTAGAAATCGATATTGAACTCTTGATACAAGTTTTAAAAGAGTTTTTGAATAATATTCCTTTAAACCCAATAAATCTAAATTTAATAGAAGCTAGTCTTCCTTATTTTTCTGATACTCATCAATGCTTTTCTATACTGCTTCCTGCTGCTATGCAAATTGGTCATACTTTGCGGCAGCCTATGCTAGCAGCATCTATTCTGGAATTGCATTTGCGACTGGAACCAGATAATGTAGAAATTTTACGGCACTTAGCAACTTTTTATCAAGATGCTTGTAATTATTCTCAAGGTATAGAGACAGCTAGGTTATGTTATTCACTATCAGAAGCTTTAGCTGATAAAATTTTTGCGCTCCATTTGCTCTTAAGGGGTTTAATGTCAGCAGGAGGCTACTGGCAAGCGATATGTACAACTTGTCAAGAATTAGAAACTGTATATAAACAGTTTATTCAAGCTCAACCTATTTCTTTAGAAGAAGGGAGAATACTAAGGTTACTTACACCATCTTTCGCTATACCTCACATTAAAGATACTCCTGCTGATTTCAGAGCTATTCACAATAAAGTAGCCGAGATTTTTTATACTGATATTCAGGCTCTTGGTCAATCACAAGACAAAAATTATCATCGCCCAATTGTTAAATATCAAGCTTTAAGTACTTCTACTAAAAAATTAAAAATAGGTTATGTATCTTACGCTTTAAGGAATCATTCGGTTGGTTGGCTAGCTCGCTGGTTATTTCAGCACCATGATCGAGATAAGTTTGATATTCATACTTATTTTGTTAACTACAAATTAGTAAATGATCATCTCCAAGAATGGTATCTAATTCAGGCAGGGAAAGCTCGCAAATTAGGTATGAATGGTCTAGAAATTGCTGATAAGATATATCAAGATGAAATTGATATTTTAGTTGACCTTGATAGCATTACTCTAGATATTACCAGCGAAGTGATGGCACTCAAGCCAGCCCCAATTCAAGTTACTTGGTTAGGCTGGGATGCATCAGGTATACCAGCAATTGACTATTTTATCGCAGATCCTTATGTCCTTCCAGAGGATGCCCAAAATTACTATACAGAGAAAATCTGGCGATTACCCAAAACTTATATAGCAGTAGATGGTTTTGAAGTTGGTGTACCAACATTGCGCCGTGATGACTTGGATATTCCTATGGATGCTGTTGTATATCTCAGCGCCCAAAGAGGATATAAACGCCATCCAGAAACGACAAAGTGGCAAATGCAAATTATTAAAGAAGTACCTAATAGCTACTTTTTGATTAAGGGACTTGCTGAGGAAGAAACAATTAAACGCTTCTTTTACCAAATTGCCGAAGAAGAAGGTGTAGATTGTTCTCGGTTACGATTTTTACCACAAGTTCATTCCGAGTCAGTTCATCGTGCTAATTTAGGCATTGCTGATATTGTATTAGATACATTTCCCTACAACGGAGCGACAACAACCTTAGAAACATTGTGGATGGGTATCCCCTTGGTGACGCGAGTTGGTGAACAGTTTGCAGCGCGTAACAGCTACACCATGATGATGAATGCAGGGATTACAGAAGGCATCGCCTGGACTGATGAAGAATATATTGAGTGGGGTGTGCGCTTGGGGAGAGATGAGGCTTTACGCCAGCAAGTCGCTTTGAAATTGAAAGCATCACGGCAAACAGCACCGTTGTGGAATGGCAAACAGTTTACCCGTGAGATGGAAAAGGCTTATGAGCAGATGTGGCAGAGGTATATTGAGGGGAAATAAGTCAACTTAACGTTAAATCGGCAGTTAGAAACCGCGTCTACACAGGCAAAACCCACCTCCGTGGGTTAAGAATCCATTAGTCCACGGAGGTGGACTTTGTTTGTGTAGACGCGGTTTCTAACCGCCCTGGCTCTATGTTGACACGTATGAGCAATGTCTGTGCCCCTACCGCGTGGTCTATTTACCTGAAAATTGCTGTAAGAGGTAATATAAAAACAAGAAATACTATTGTAGATATTTATGTCTGCTAAAGATGTCTTTCATGAAGTTGTCAAAAGAGCTTTGCAGAAGGACGGTTGGCAGATTACTCATGACCCCCTCTCAATTAGCGTGGGTGGTGTGAATGTCTCTATTGATTTAGCTGCTGAAAAACTCATTGCGGCAGAACGGGAAGGAGAAAAAATTGCTGTTGAAGTCAAAAGTTTTTTGGAGAAATCTTCTGCAATCTCAGAATTTCATACAGCATTGGGACAGTTTATTAACTATAGAGGCGCATTAAGGCGACGACAGCCAGAGCGTGTTTTGTATTTAGCAGTACCTTTGACAACTTACAAAACATTTTTTCAGCTTGAATTTCCCCAAGCCATGATTGAAGAGAATCAAGTCAAAATGATTATTTATGATGTAGAGCAAGAGGTGATTTTTAAATGGATAAAGTAGCTCATTATCGCCAGATTGTACAGCAGATATTACAGGAGTATAGTGAGCAAAAACCCTCTGATAGTAATATAGACGTTGAGAATATTTTTGATATAGAACGTGACCATTACCAAGTAGTCCATGTAGGCTGGCAAGGTCAAGACTGGGTACATAGCTGCATCATCCATATTGATATTAAGGGTGAAAAAATTTGGCTTCAATGGAATGGTACAGAAGATGATATTGCAGCAAATTTAGTTACTATAGGAGTTCCTAAAGAGGACATTGTGTTAGGGTTTCAGTCTCCTTTTATGAGGAAGTTTACAGAATATGCAGTGGGTTAAAACAATTCGCAATTCGCAATTCGCAATTCGCAATTACGTTTTGTGACGGGGATTTAGATTTAGGCATCAAAACACGCTGCTTATAGAAGCAGGGGACTTAAACCCCCAAAGTTGGTTAAAGAGGTGTCATCTCTAATTTAGATGCGATCAAGCTATCTATATCGCAGAATAGGAGATTTTCTGCTTTCGCTTGTGCGATCGCAGATTGATTATCTGTTGCTAAAGCAATTCGAGTATTAATTCTAGGCAAAAGAGTTTTCCATTGTGCATCACTCATCTTACTAAGCAGAGAAATTTCTGGCCCCTCAGTTATATCTACATCATCTTCCATGAGCAAATTCATGGTCAAAGACGATAAAAGCATATCGGCTTCCTCATCAGAAATATTTTGGGTATCTATGAGAAGAGTTATGTGACTTTTATCTGGGTGAGTAGTAAGAGTAGAAATGACACTTGCTAAATCTTGATACAGTAGGTCTTCTGGCTGTAACCAATCTGGAAAAATAATTAGGTTAATATCTCCTAAGCGGAAATTTTGACTCAGAGTATCTGCAAGATATTTACTAAATAGTTCTTGAAAGAGGCTGCCTATTTTAGCTGAGTAAGCGCGGCTATCTAGAAAACTAGGATTACCCTGCATTTTTTCCCTGATTTGGGCACTCTTTTGTTGGCGTAATTCAGGGTTATTGCCGAGTGCAACTGCTAACTGTATATAAGACTCTTCACTATCCGCAACTAAATCAGGGACATCTAATGCTTGAACCATTGCAGCCCCCATTGCAGAGCGAAAGCTAGTTCCCTGTCTAGCAATTACTGGCAGATTAACTTGTAGTGGTTCTACTAAAGAAGTTGTTCCCGCAAATGGATAGGAATCTAAATAGACATCGGCAATTTTGAAATATTCTTTAACTTCTTCACGGTTTGGCACTGGTTGAGGATCTAAGACTATTAATCGGTCTATTGATATCCCATATTTTGAAAACACTTTACTCAAGTGATTCACAAAAGCCTTCTTAGGATAAGCATTTGACCAATTTGGGCCAAACGGCAGCAGCACCAGAACTGAATTAGGTACTCCAATAATAATTTTGGCCCATGTCTCAATCAGTTCAGGGATACTTTTGAAGTAGTTAGCACCTGAAATAAAAATAACTGTATCGTCAGTAATACCTAAAGTTTCCCGTTCGACTTTGAGAGTTATCTTTTCTTGTTCAGAACCATAACTAAAGCAATGAGCAGTTCCTTCCAGTTTCACTAACTTTTCTCGATAGTGCTGTGCTGCGGTTGGCGAAGGATCAGTTAAAGTACCAGAAATGTAGTAATCTATGTGCCGCATTCCAGTTGTCACAACCGAGCCACCGCTAGTAGCTTGTATTCTAGCTAACCTATGCATTAATAAAAGGCAGATTTGATTAGTTACTGCTGTTACATTGGTAGCAATGAATAATATATCGAGATCATCAGCACGAATAATATTTGCCTGTTCTGCTAAATCTTGTGGGAGCAGCTTAAAGGAGTTTGCACAACTACGGCAATATTGTTCTAGAGGATGATCGGTTTGATTAAGAGAGTACAAAATTACTTCAAAATCTCTACTGATATACTCATAAACAGGAAGAGAAGCAAATGTTTCAGATCCAGGTAAAAAATGTGCTGCTAGGACACCTAAGCGAATTTTTTTTCTGGTTATAGGTCTTTCAGCAAACTCGTAATCTACCTCATAACCCTTAAGTTTTAGTAAATACTCTATAATTTCTCCACGTTTAAGATAGATATCTTTAAGATTAGCCTCATTAAAATATAAAGGAATAAAATTAGCAATGGGAGCAAAGTTATTAACTATTTCATGCCACAACTGAAAATCAGTATTTTTTAGGATCGATGTGTGTAAGTAATCAACCCACCCCTGCATATAGTAATAGTAATTATCTGCATCACCTAGTTCTTGAAAGTGGACTGGGGAAGAGAATAGGAATTGTAAATAGTCCTTAAGTAGCCAACGGGGTATGCGAGAGAGGTCATGCTGTAACGGTAACTGATCAGCACGGCAATACAGCATAGCTGCTAGTAAATACTGAATTGCTTTTGGCTGATCAAAACCTTGAGATATAATTTTAACGATATCACTAACAAAAATCTGTTCTTCATCAGTTAGACTTTCATATTTGATGCTACTATTCACTAACATCTTATGTGTTTTACCTAATAGACCCAGATAGATATCCGTTATCTGCTCATCTGAAATATTCAAACATTCTTCTGCTATTTCTTTTCGCAACTGATGCAATTCTGTATTTTGTTCACTCAAAGTTGCGTATCTATAAAGAGCTTGTTGTCTCGTTACTTGAGGATATCGTTTATCACTGTAAATTTCCTTAAAAAGCTTTTGATAATCTAATAAAATGGCATCCTTTAAAGCAGCATTCCGACGAGTTTGTTGTTGTGGATGTATCCTAAAGTGAGATAAAACCTTATTAATAAAACCAATTTTGTATTGGCTCATAATTCTGAGCCACATTTCCAAATCTACAAGTTGGCAAAATTCAGAATTAAATAGTCCTACTTTTTCAAAAACATCTTTTCTAATAAGGACTGTGCTTGGTTCACCAATCTTATTAATTGGACTGTCAAGTATATTTGGATCTTGCAAAAGTTCCTGTCCTGATTGAATTGGCTTTAATGTTGACCAAGCTTTGTGTACATCCTTAGCTTCGTGATGCATTAAAAAGTTTGAATCATAAACGGTATTACCAGTATTAGTAAACAGTGTTCGCGGCGAGAAAACCAAACCTATCTCTTCATCTTGTTCAGCCAAATTAACCATTTCTTCAATAGCATTTGGCTCTAATAAATCATCTTGAAATAAAAATTTTATATATTTACCTTTGGCTTGAGAAATACAATAATTCCAATTCTGAGCTAGCCCATATTGACTATGTTCAAGAATTGAAAAATCAAAGGATAATTTCTGGTTAAATAATTTAGCTATCTCAACTGTTATATCAGTAGAATTATCATCAGATAAAACAATTTCTATATTTGGATACGTTTGGTGTAACAAACTATTAATAGCTTCTGCAATAAATTTCTCACCATTGTAGGTAGGAATACAAATACTAACTAACGGCTGTTCGTCTAATAAATTAGTTTTCTTGTAATCAGTTTCTTGCTGTGATTTATTTAATTTTTGTTCCTCTAGGACACTAACTAGTTGTTGAGAGTAGAAATTTATAGATGTATTTATAATTGCTTGATGTTGAGAACTAAAATTATATTTTATAGTATCAAGCATTCTAATAGTTTCTTTTATTTGCCATTCTCGGCTTTTACTAGACCATACTCCTTTTGCATGAACCCTATATGCTGACATGACTTCATCTATATATCCAATTTTTCCATGCTGTGCATTTAAAATATGGAAAGTCCAATCTCCCATACTTTGTTTATAAAACCAATCAGGAAACTCTTGTACCAAACCAGCACGATACATTACTGAAGGAGTGGAAATAAAATTGTTTATTAACAAATTTTCTATAGTAGATGTTTTTGGCTGATTATGTAAAAAAATTGCAGGTGAATAACTATTATCTTGCCAAAATACTAATACATTGTGAAAACATATAGCAAAGTCTAGGTTTTTATCTAAAAAATCTACTTGTTTTTGTAATTTTTCGCTAGATGTCCAGTAATCATCACCTTCTAAAATTGCGATATACTGACCTTGGCAAGCTTGCAAAGTATGGATAAAGTTTTTGTGCATACCAAGATTTTTATCAGGCAATAACAACCGAATTATTTTGGGATACTTATTTTGGTAATCAATAATAATTTGGCGTGTTTTATCTGTAGAGCAATCTTCCCCTATAACAACTTCATATTCAAAATTAGTTTGCTGCATTAGAATACTTTCGATTGCCTGGGCAATATAATTTTCATGATTATAGGTAATCATTAAAATACTTACTTTCATGCTTTTACCTCTAATATATAAATTTCAGATATGTGAATAAAATTGGACTTTGGAAAGTTCGCAACTATTTGCGACGACTAACTTGATAATTTGACAAATTTTGCTAATATCTTCTGGTTTTAATGCCGTGCCTGTTGGTAGGCAGAGTACTCGTTTGACAAGTTTTTCAGTTTCAGGTAGTAATAGCCTATTATGAGGAAAATAAGAACGATAAGGTTCCATATTATGGCAACCTGGGTAGAAGTACCTTCGAGCAATAACATTTTCAGCCTGTAATATTTCAACTAAGTAATCTCGGCTTATACCAAAATCATTTTCATCAATTTCTAAAATAATATACTGATAATTACATTTTTGTGTTTTGTCATAAGTAATAAGCTGTAATCCAGGAATACTCTGTAATTCTTGTTCATATTGTTGGTAATTACGATAATTGATAGCAACAAACTCTTCTAAACTTTCAAGTCCTGTCAAACCCATTGCTGCTGATGCTTCATGCATTTTCCCGTTTGTACCAATATAGATAACTTTATCGAGACCAGCAAAACCAAAGTTAGTCATCAGGCGAATTTTTGCAGCTAATTCATCATTATTAGTCACAATTGCTCCGCCCTCAAACGTATTTAAAAATTTAGTAGCGTGAAAACTAAAAACTTCGGCATCTCCAAAGCTACCAATCATACGTCCTTGATGCGAACAACTGAAAGCATGAGCTGCATCAAACATTAATTTTAAGTTGTGGGTACGGGCAATTTTACTTAAAACTTCCACATTA
>NZ_JAYGHE010000076.1:0-35413 GCF_034931145.1 Nostoc sp. UHCC 0252
ATTATATATACACTGCAATATTGACTAAAGAACGCGGATTAAACAAAATGCCAAACTCTTGTTTAGTTGGGTAGACTCTTGGAGTAACAGATCCCAAGCATTTCATTATGGATAGTACGTTAACTTCCTAAAACACCATCCATAATAAAGTTGTAAGCTATTAAATCTACGGTATGCCCATGCAAACATAAATTAGTATACCTGCACAAGACAAAGGAATCACTTAAAGAATTAAGTGTAATTAATGTAAGACAAAGTTTTTAGCCACAAGGTGCAATGGCTATAGTAATCAGCCCTTAATTTTAGTTATTAAAGATAAAGGATATAAATTATTATCAATTAAAACTGTGTTCAAGTTGACCACAATCAAAACTTAACAGAATAAATTGAAGATAGTATCAACTACTAATATTTCCTCTATAAGCTATGAGCCAAACTGTATTTCATCTTGCTTTTCCTGTTACCGACATTGCCCAAACAAAAGCATATTACGTGGATGGTTTGGGCTGCATTCCTGGGCGTGAAAACCATCACGCGCTGATTCTCAATCTCTATGGCCATCAATTAGTAGCTCATGTTACCAAAGAAGCTTTGATACCGCAACACAGTATCTATCCCAGGCACTTTGGGCTAATTTTTACCCAAGAGCATGACTGGCAAGACTTACTAGAAAGGGCACAACAACAACAGCTTCTTTTTCGTGAAGAAACCAAAAATCGCTTTGTCGGTTCTCCTCTTGAGCATCGCACTTTCTTTTTGGAAGATCCTTTCTATAACCTGATGGAGTTCAAATATTATCGTCATCCAGAGGCGATTTTTGGGAGTTACGAACATACGCAAATTGGGGATAGGACTTAAGTAATTCGTAATTCGTAATAGAGCCTCCGGCACGCTACGCGAACGTAATTTGTAATTAAAGATGAATAAAGCTAGCGTGGTGAGCATTCTGGCTACTAAGTGGATGCTTTTTTAAGGAAGGGTAGCTTAATCGGCTTTGTTAAAGCTGCTTTTACTGCTGCTAAACTCCTTGAGTCTGTCAGCATCCAAGGGTGTAGGGCAACTGGTATTATTACCTGGCTTCCTACGGGCATTTGTGAACTATTAGCTGGGACAATCATTAAATCATAAGGTGTCCAGATAGATGTAAAATCTAGTTGCCCCAAGATTACAGCATCAGAATTTAAATCTTTGAGAAAAATGCTGTCGGGGCGCATTTGTATGCAACCTGGACGCTGGGAACCATAAGCAACCAGAGTTCCATGATGAGGTGAAGAGATGGTGATAAACCTCTGCACGCGGTTAATTCCTCCCAGTCGCTGGATATAGTAGCGGCTGACAATTCCTCCCATGCTGAAGCCTACTATATCTAGGCGTTGTTCTGGTGCAAAGGTGGCTGCAACATAATCGGCTACCTGCTTTGCCAATTTATCAAGACCCACATCACCATTATTAGGAAACAGATCCAGGGAATATATAGACCAACCCTGTAATGCTAAATGCCCTGCCATTTTATAGAAAACTAACCCCGTATCGTCAATGCCGTGTACCAATAACACAGGATTACGCTGCTGATCACTATTCATCTCTCAAATCTGGCTAAATTCAGTCTGTACAAAATGTAACTGAGTACTCTTGCTATCTGCGAACGGTCTATGACACTCCTCCCACTGGATTAAAATTAAATCCCTTGCTTTTTTCCAATCCATAATTTTCCAAGGAAGAAGTGTTAATTTTTATAAAGCTTGCTTTCAGAATCTTGCTCTTAGTTACAGTAAAATTTAATAATTAGTTCTCGGTGTATAAAGGTCGCAAGTGCTTGCGTAAAGAACATTTGCCCTATAGTTTTATTACAATGTTGATTAAGCACAAACCTATAATGGTTGTCACTAGAACACGGTGACGCAAAGCAAAAAATGTTACATTTTTTCGTAATTTTTAACAATTACGGTCGAGTTCCAAGTATAAAAGGCAGGAGTAATTGTAATGGATTTTATCAAAAAGTTAATTTCAGGTATTTTCGGTTTCCTAACTGGGCTGTTACCAGGTAAGAAAAAAAGCAACGGCTATTTCTTAGAATTGGACGAAGCCAAAGATGCTGTTAAAGATGCTGCTAAAGAAGTAGCATCGAACGCGAAAAAAGTAGCAGAGACAGTTACATCAAGTGCTCAGAAAGCAACGGCAGCAATTGCATCAGAAGCACCAACTCAATCCAAGCCAGATTCGTTGAACGGAACAAAAACCGCCGCACAGAAGGGTAAGGAACAGAAGAGTAAGGAAAAATCAGCTAAAAATCCCAAACCAGCTGATGTTACGCTAGTTCAGACTGCTGAGGGTCTTAAAATTGAACCTGGCAAAAATGCAAAAGCCGCAGCAGCTAAAACCCTGAAAGAAGAGCCAAAAGAAACTACCTTTGCACCTAAATATCTTGCTCCTTCGGTTACTAGCTCAAATGGCCGTCGCCGTCCCGGTGCGAATATGAGTGCTTACTTAGATATGGCACGTCAGGTTAAAACACCTAACAATTGATAGAAACAGGTAATTTTCTGTTTCTACAAGTTAAATGTGAATCCGCAAGGTTAAGATAACTTTGGCAGCTGTAGATGGATGAACTCTCCAAATTAGGAGCGATCGCTTAATTTTCTCCACTACAGCTGCATCTTTTTGGGTTGATGCCTCTTCATCCATCACTACCTGTCCTACGCGACCTTTCTTGACGGTGAACTCAAAGACGATTTCACCACTGAAGCCAGAAGGCAAGTTTAGTTTTTGAAGATGTTGGGTCAGGTCAGCAATTCCTGTTTCATCCAATCCTGTGACGCTGATAACCTCTAACTGATGGTTGATGGCTGCGTCTGATATTTCATCTTGTTCCATTTCCTCGGAATCAAAGTTTAAAGAGAATTCGACTTCTTTCGCTACTGGAGATGGTGGCGATCGCCTTTTTCGCAGAAAATCTGATGCTAATGCCGCTCGCCTTGGACTTTTACCCGCAAAACCACCAGCAGGAGGACTGCCAAACACTCCTTGGTAACTAACTGCTTCAGGCATTTCCACTGGCACTTGCATAGATACATATTCGCTTCCTGGTTCAACCCGCACGTCATCGCTGACGGCAACAAAAGCAGTGTATTGAGAAAGTAGTTGATAAGTTAAGGCTGTTTCTGTCACCGCTTCTACACCAGCTTTAGTTTCAAAGCTTACCATCTGATTCATCAAGTCTTTGATACAAGCACGTCCCCATAACTGCGCTACAGCAAGGTTTCCTGCTTCTTCAAATTTGAGGTCAAATGTTTTTTCATAGTGCTTACCGCCCGCAGCGATGCCGGAAATTTGCAGATTACCTCCGACTCTATTCTGTTTCCGACCAAACAACACTAATGGTTGTTCGCTGAATAAATCAGGTGCTATGGCTGGGTAAATGACAGGCGATTCTGTGTCACCGTGCCAAGAAATTTGAATATTCGTAAGTACAGGGTTGTTAATTTGCCTGTAGAACTTTTCGGCAACTTCTTCTGTGGGTTCATCATGACGAATAATTTGGGATATTCCCCGGCCAATTTCGGCGACACGATTCAGTAAAAAACGGTTAACTGAACTACCAGCACCAAAACTGTAAAGGCGATTTCCTGGTTGTACGTGCTGTTGTACCTCTGCTAAAATTTCATTTTCGTTGCCGATGTAGCCATCGGTTAGAAGTACAACACTCCGCAATCTTCCGGCTGGTGTGGGGAAATTTATGGCTGTACGAATGCCACTAAGCATTTCTGTGCTGCCATTAGCTTGTAAATTGTTAATGTAAGCGATCGCCTTGGCACGATTTTCTGGTGTATTCGGCAGAGGATTTGGCGATAACTGCCTCACTCTATTGGAAAAATCAATAATTGTAAAACTATCGTTGGGATTCAACCCATTGATAAATCGTCGCATCAATTCTTGACATTTCCATAACGGATCGCCAGATTGGGAACCGGAAGTATCCACCAAAAATACAACATCTTTGGCGACAATTTCATCGGTAGAATATTCCAAAGCTGGAATTAGATATACCGCAAAATGTCCGCCGCGATCGTCGGCTTGGGTTAATACTGTAGATTGAGTTTCGTTACTAGAAACTTGATAGCGGAGAATTAAATCTTTGTTGGGAATTGTATCTTCTCCAGCTAATTTAATCCGCACAATTTCACCTGAGTGTTCAATTTTTAATTGATGTGAAGGAGAACACACTTCAGAAATTGCTAACCCTGCATCAATTTCGACTATGACATTAATATTGTGACGAGTTCGCATTCCTTCTGGAACTACAGGCGGTGTAATACGGGAAGCATCAGGAACTTGGTCTGTATCTTTGCTACTATCAATCGGCGTTCCGGGAATATATCTCGGCCCCACCACCATCGGGAAAACAAATTCGTAGTTTCCCGCCTCAAATTTTAAACTTTCGGTATAACGAATTGTGACATCAATTTGTTCACCAGGTTTGATGTTAGCAAGCGATTGGGTAAAGATATTGTCTCGTTCTTGTTCTAAAAGTCCAGCAGTACGTCCTTCTTGTTTCGCCTTTTCGTAAATTTGTTGTGCTTCTTCACGTTTTTTAATATTACCTTTGATGATGCGGCTACCTATTTTGATTTGCATGTCATCCACCGCCGCCTCATCAGGTAACGGAAAGACATACACTGCTTCTAAAGGCTGTATGAATGGATTTTCAAAACTTTGAATCACCTCAACTCGTGATAGATTTCCTGCAATTTTTGCTATAACTTCCGTATGCTTGAGCGGAAAAACTAGCTGTTCTCCTTCAGGAGATTGAACATACAATCCCCCTAACTGTTGTTTTTTAGCACTTGCTATATTCATAGATTTGATATAAAAATCCTATTTGATTTGTGAATTTACTTTTTAGTTGGGTAATAAGTAAGTTAATTACGAATTACGAATTACGAATTACGAATTCTCTAACAAACACCAGCCCACTATATAAATGAAAAACTGAATCCCAATTAGTCTGTTCCCTGCGAAACAAATGAACATGAGACTTGATATTACTCAACAATTCTGTTTGATCTAATGTTGTATCTGCAAAAGGTGTGAAATCCGACCAAAGTTTGACTTGAGGTAGTTGCTGGTCAATCCAACTTGATAAACTATTCCAATTAATTCTGATTGTATTTTGGCTAGCTTGGGGAATGATTTTTAAACCCTGCTGGAATTCGTAGCCGTTATCATCAAATCGGAGAATGCAACGCCTACCTGGTAAGTGTAAATCACAAAACTGGGCATAGTCTTGTGTTTGAGTTTTCCATTCCAGTTTACGACGGGCATTAACATCTACAACTTGTTCAAAAATGGGTAATAGTCCTACTACTCTTGCTGTAACTTCTGACCAGTTAAAGGTAAGAGAACCGAGTTGATTTGTGTCATTACTGCAAACAACAGTAACTTGGGGAGTAGATTCTTGAAAATGTTTAACTTGGTAAACTTGAATTTGCTGAATTTGAGCTATTGTTGCCCAAAAGCAAGGAATACCAGCCTGCTGTAACTGTTTGCCGTAAAATTTTAGTTCTCCCACTTGCCCGGTGCGATACAACCTCCAGCCACGACTTGGCATTAATAGCCTTGCAGTGTAGGGATCTAACTGCATAATCTGGGCAAATTTTCGAGATGCTTCTGTTTTCATCTCGTTACTGAGTGGCTCTAAAACTAATACACCAAGTTCAGTGTTATTAGGTTCAGATTTTGCTTGGGAAATGGCTCTTTGTCTTTCTTCAAGCTCAATTTCTTGCAGTCGTTGCAAACCTTGACGTGCTAGCGACAGTATTTTGGTATTTGTCGTGTCTTGCAGCAGTTGCCGATAAACTTTTTCCGCATCCTGATACTTTGTGGATACTTCATGCAACCGACCAAGATAAAATTGCACCCAAGGATTGTCTGGTGATTCTATTAGCAGCTGTTTGAGTAATTTGGCAGCTGTTTGATAATCTTTATGGTCAAAGGCGATCGCAACTTGCTCAATCATCACTTATAAATACGCGCTGGAGTGATGTCTCACGCGAAATCACTTTTGCGTGAGCTATAAATCATTTATACTTCACAAGCTGCGGTAATCAAGGATAATGCTACTACTGGGGCTGTAACTGCTCTCAGGATGCGACGACCAAGGGAAACAGGTTGAAATCCAGATGCGATCGCATTCTCAATTTCTTGTGTTGTCCATCCTCCCTCTGGGCCAGTAGCAATGACAATTCTTTCTTGTCCTTTGTCATTTGTCATTTGTCCTTTTTGCTGTAAGCAATGTTTTAAATGGGGAAATTCACCACGCGCTTCACAGATATATTGCTGACTGTTGGCAAATGACAAACTTGTATTAAAAGCAACAGGCTCTAAAATTGTTGGTACAAAAGAGCGCTCTGATTGTTCGGCGGCTTCCGCAGCGATGCGCCGCCAACGTTCGAGCTTTTGAGGACTAGGATCAAGCAAAGTGCGATCGCTCAATACTGGTGCAATACAAGTTACTCCCAACTCTGTACAACACCGCACCACTTCATCAAATCCATTGCCTTTGGGTAACGCCACCATCAAGGTAATTGATACAGGTAATTCAGTTTCTACCAAAAGCGATTCTAAAACCTGTGCTTGTTCGCCTGCTAGCTGCGCTAACCACCATTTTCCCTTACCATCCATTGCAATAAAGCGATCGCCTTCGCGCAAGCGCAACACACGCCCCAAATAATGCTGTTGTTCTTTAGTAAGTAAAATTTGCCCTTGTTGAAATTGGGAGGGTGCGATCGCAATTCTTTGCAGTTGAGACATTTTTCTTAATGAATTATTGCCCTGCTGTAGATATCTGTTGTCTAACCCAGGTACGGAAAGCACGAGTTGCTGCTATTTGTCCAACTTTCTTGCTTTCTTGGATAAATCGGGGAATCTCTGTCACCAGCACAGGCGCAAAAGTTTGACTGCGATCGCTCTGTAAGTATTGTCCACTGTTAAGGGTGTAGATCCTCAAGACATTTCCGTTATACCGCCAAAATTCTGGGACTCCCATTGAAGCATAAAGGCTTAATTTGTCTATCTTGGGTCTGGAATATTCTACTTCTAGTAATATGTCTGGTGGTGGGTCTGTATTCAGGTCAATATTTTCTTTGTTGCGGACTAACAATTCATTTTGGATATAGTAGCTACTGTCCGGCTCACCTCCTTGCTCCAAATCATCCCGCGTCATAGTCAACGAGCCAGCGCTTTTAACCTCTAAACCAAGTTCTTCACACAGCACAAGAACAAAACCTTCAATGAGACGGTTTGAATTCTCGTGCGGCATCAACGGAGTCATAATTTCTACTATTCCGTTGTCATAAGCTAGCCTTTTATTTCGCTCAGATCCCATATCTGCCAGCATAGCTTTGAATGTCTGCCAGCTGATGTTTTGCAGCACATCCCTAGTTTCTGCGAATTTTGCTGTTGTTACCATATTTCAGTTTTTCTGTGGATGTGTCACCGAAGAGAGCAGGGGAAAGAATAAATAGCTCCAAAAAACTTTGCGCTCCTCTGCGCTTACCTCTGCGCCCCTTTGCGTTTAAACTTAAACCCTCAATTGACCACGAATTTACGAAACGGTGTACTAAGTGTATTAGGACTTACGCAAGAGACACAGATGTATTTATCTGTGTCTCTCTTTGATTTTATTATCTTAAACTTTTCGGCTTACGAAAGATTCTGGAAGTAAGCTTCTAGCGCTTCAGTCACTAACTGAGTCATCGGCTTACCTTGGCTTTCTGCTACTTCCTTCAACTTGCCATAAACCTCTTCTTTCAAATTTACCCGATGGCGCGATTTGTTTGCACCATTAGCGGTATTAGGATCGTAGCTAGCAGCAAATTCGCGGATGGCATCAAAACCAACGCGATCGCAAAAATCACCGAATTTTTCCTTCGATTTCCGAGATTTCTTAAAGTAAACAAAAATCGGCTCTAAGAAGATTTCTAAGTCATTATGGTGCAGCTTTTCTGTGTAAGGTTGTGCCAGTCGAGTTTGATTTGGCGAACCCCCTAACCATAATTGGTAAGATTCTGGAGCGCTACCCACAAAGCCCAATTCTGCTAGGTAGGGACGAGCGCAACCGTTAGGACACCCCGTCATCCTGATCACAAAATGTTCTTTTTGTAAACCAACTTTATCTAATAAAGCGCGAACTCTTTCCAAAATCCCTGGTATTGCCCGTTCTGATTCTGTAATTGCCAAGCCGCAAGTAGGCAAAGCCGGACAAGCCATTGCATACCGCACTAAAGGTTCTATTTTGCTGGGGTCGTCTCCAACACCGTAACGGCTGAGAATGTCTTGAATAGCTTCCTTGCTACCTGGTTCGATATCGTAAAAAATCAGATTGTGGTTGGCTGTTAGGCGGATGTGTAAGTTGAACTGCTCGACAATTTCCCGCAAAGCGGTTTTCAGTTGAAACGAACCTTCATCCTTGATTCGACCATTGTCAATGGAAATTCCTAAGAATAGCTTGCCATCACCTTGTTCATTCCAGCCGAGGAAGTCATAATATTTAAACTCTGGCAGTGGTTTGAAGGCTTCGAGTGGTTTACCGAAATATTCTTCGACTTGAGTGCGAAATTTATCTACGCCCCAATCATTGATTAAATATTTTAATCTGGCGTGACGACGATCGGTGCGATCGCCATAATCTCTCTGGGTAGCAACAATCGCTTTCACGATGTCGTAAACGTCATCTTTCGCCACATAACCAATAGGGTCTGCTAACCTAGCGAAAGTTTCTTCTTTACCGTGGGTTCTACCTAAGCCACCACCAGCAAAAATATTAAATCCTTCTAATTGCTTCTTCTTATTGGTAATCACTACCAACGTCAAGTCTTGGGAATACAAATCTACCGAATTATCCCCTGGCACTGTCACGCAAATTTTGAACTTGCGAGGCATATAGTAAGTGCCATAAATCGGTTCTTCGTTGTCATGGATGATTGTGCCATTCCCATTGCGTTGTCGGGCTGCCTTTACCTCTGGGGCTTCTTCAGCACTAATTGCCTTTTCCCCATCTAACCAAATTTCATAATAAGCGCCCGTCTGCGCTGTCAGCAAATCAGCAATATTTTGGGCATACTCCCAAGCATACTGATACTCTGGGCGATTCTTAAAAGGGGCTGGTGGAGCCATCACGTTGCGGTTAATGTCGCCGCAAGCTCCCAAAGTCGAACCCAGGTTCTTGACAATTGTGGCGATCGCTGATTTGAGATTCTTCTTTAAAATTCCGTGGAGTTGGAAACCTTGACGGGTTGTTGCTCGTAGCGTTTGATTGCCATACTCATCAGCGATTTTATCTAAAGCCAGATACAGCTGCGGCGGTACTAAACCACCCGGATTTTTTGTCCGCAGCATAAACTGGTAATCTTTTTCCTGTCCCTTGGTGCGGTTGTCGCGGTTATCCTGCTGATAAGAACCGTGATACTTCAAAAGCTGCACCGCATTTTCGGTAAAATGGGTAGTATCTTGAAGGATTTCAGTAGCTACAGGTTCACGCAAAAAATTACTATTTTCCTTGATCCCTTCTACTTTGGAAGGCTTACGGGTTGCGGTGGGGGAAGGAGCAGATTTAACCATTAGACTTGTATAGTATTCTCAATAAAGCATTACGTAGACACTGAATCAGCACCTTTCGGCTATATCCCCGGTAATCCGGCCGGAATAATGAGGAATGATTTAATTTTACCACGGCAAAAGCCGGCTTTGTCAGTGATGTAACACTTAACAAAACCAGCTTTTGAGAGTAGTGAGTTTTTAGTGCTAAGTCCTGAGTACTTAAATAAAGTATAGAGTGACTGAGGACTCAATAATTTTTTATTTGAAGCGATAGCCAAGACCACCATTTATGGTGACAGCAGAGGCATCGCTATTTTGGTAAGCACCAAGTCCGACTTTGGCATTAGTGTAGACAAGGAAATTATTAGCAACTTCCGATTCCACACCAGCACCTACCACTACTGAATCTCTGTTACCTATGGGAGTTGGTGAGCCATCTTTTTCTACAAAAGAATAACCGCCAGTTAAATAAGCATTAGTTCTATTAGCAATAGGCACATCCACAGAAAGTTCTGGGATGATAGCACTTGTTTTATCACTCCAGAGAACATTACCGCGTGCAGAAAATGGCGTAGTTCCTAATTTCACGCGGCCTGTGACATTACCACCAAATGTCGCATCATCGTTGATACCTTGTCCGCCGCTAGTAACACCAGCTGCAACACCAGCACCAATATAACTAGCGTCAGTACCCTTTTTGGCTTCAGCAGAAGCTTGACCAGCTGATAGAACAAAAGGAGCAACTATTAAGGAAGACAATGCAGAAATTGTGATGAAGGACTTGAGTAAGCGTTTCATAGTTTTTACCAAAATTTGTATTTTTTACTTATATATTTCAAGTCGAAAATCGTGTTTTAATGTTCCAATTAATTTTTATATTTCATTAACTTGATGTTGCTATTGATGCATAAGACTTTACAGGCTAACTATCCCTGATAATCAAAAATAAGCTGTTATAATTACACTCAATGTCTTTTCATCTAAGTTCTTTGTTCCAAAAATAGACGCTTTTAAAACTGTCACAATATTTGGAACTTAAACTATGTTGGAATAGTGGAAATAAAATACCCGATTAACATTTTCTTGCCGAGTTTTTCACAGAGAATGAAAACTCGCCTGTAGCATCTGTTGCAACAAGCCGTAGAGGGAATCTATAAAGTTAATTTTGAGCAGTTATCGTGGAGATTGAATAATGCTAACCGGTACAAAAACGTTGTCTGGTTTGATGGGTTTATGTGTCGGTGATGCGTTGGGTGTGCCAGTGGAGTTTACTAGCCGTGCTGAACGAGTAAAATTTCCAGTGACAACGATGCAGGGTTATGGCACATGGAATCAACCACCAGGAACTTGGTCAGATGATAGTTCCTTAAGCTTTTGCCTAGCAGAATGCCTTTGTAGGGGCTATTCATTGGATGCCATAGCCAATTCCTTCTGGCGTTGGTACAAGGAGGCTTACTGGACTCCCCGTGGCGATGTATTTGATATTGGTCAAACTACCCACACAGCAATTATGCGCCTGAAGCAGGGAGTTGTTCCCCATCAGGCGGGTGGGAAGGTTGAAAATAGTAATGGCAATGGTTCGTTGATGAGAATCTTGCCAATGGCTTATTGTCATAGAAACTTAACTTTAGGCGAATTGCTGGCGCGGGTGCATGATGTTTCGGCGATTACTCATGCTCATGCGCGATCGCAGATGGCCTGTGGCACTTATATTAGTATTGCAGTGGCGCTCTTGGAAGGGGCTGACCTTCAAACAGCTTATTTACAAGCATTGCAAGATATCCAAACAATTTATTCTGTCCGAGAATTTTTGTTAGAGAAACCGCATTTTGGCAGAATTTTCAGTGGTGAGATTGCCAAGTTACCAGTTGAAGAGATTAATTCTGGTGGCTATGTGATTGATACCTTAGAATCATCCCTGTGGTGTTTATTAAATAGTTCGTCTTATTCTGAGGCGGTGCTAAAAGCTGTCAACTTAGGCGGAGATACCGATACTACAGCCGCCGTTACTGGTGGGTTAGCGGGAATTTACTACGGCGTGGAAAATATTCCCAAACAATGGATGAACCAAATTGCTCGTAGACAAGACATTATTTATTTGGCAGAGCGTTTTGCAAGGGCTGTTTACACTTAGTACAACATTTCCATTTCATTAATTCTTTGCGTCCCTCTGCGCTTACCTCTGCGCTCCTTTGCGTTTAAATTTCAACCCTCAATTCGCCACGATTTTACGCAAAGCTGTACTTAGAGCTATTAGTTGAGAGTAAAGAGTGAGAAGTTATGAAAATCCTAACTCCTCACTCTTTACTTTTAACTTGCTGAGAAATCCACTGCAAGTAGGCTTGAGAACCAGCAACAATTGGTAAAGCAATAATTTCTGGCACTTCATAGGAGTGCAGTTCCTTAATTTTGGCCTCCATTGCCGAAAATTGTGCCAAATCAGCTTTAATCACTAATTGCCATTCTTGCTCTTTATGCAGTTCTCCTTGCCAGGTGTAAATTGAGTGGATTGGTAACAGACTCACACAAGCAGCAAGTTTAGCCTCCACAAGGGCATTAGCAATTGCTTCTGCCTCCTGCATGTTGCCAGCCGTCACCAATACCACACCATAGCTAGCAGGTGTCTCCATGACCTCTAAACCGTCGCAGACAAAGAATAGACCTGACCATCAATCAGCAGCCGTGTGATGCCCTTAGCTTCGAGATGAGTCCGAGCCTTATGGAGCATTTTACTATCAGGAACTTTAATCACGCGATCGCGCTTGGTAGAAAAACGCTTTGCCACACGATGATTATCAAATACTGGCAGAGTTCTCTGCTGGGTTTCCAGGCTGGGAATTTGTCCTAAATCACCAAAGTCCTTGAGTGGTCGGGTAATTAATTCTGAAGAACGGTCAATTACCAGATAGCAAGTTTTCGGCAAATTGGCTATCGATAGAGGTAAAACTTGAACTGACGCTTCACCTGGTCTTCTTTTTGTGACTAACGGCCTTTCCTCATCTAGGTCATCATCATCAAAATCTTCTTCCTCAAAATCGTCATCATCTAAATCATCATCATCTAAATCGTCCAAATCCTCCGATTCATCTAGCAAATCTTCGCCCAACATCTGCGCGATGACAGCCGCTCCTGGATGTTTATCCTTTAATGGTGGAATGGAGATGCTGACTATTTCCGGCGGCTTTTGCTCTGGAGTTTCTATTTTCTCTGTGACTCGGAGCTTCGGTTTTTCCGCCGCCGAGGGACGACGGCGCACTCGTCTACTAGCAGCGAGTGATTCTGCCGTTTCCTCTGAGTAAAGTTGCTCCTCTATACGAATTACCCGACGTGGCTGTGGCTCAACCTTTGGCACTTCCAAGGGTGGGCTTTCTATAGGCGGAACTTCTATCTCCGGCTCTGGTTCCGGTTGAGTCAGCAGAGGTAACTGCTCGTAGCTTACTTGCGCCCTGCCTTCGGGAGTTCTCGCAGCCCGCTTTAAAGAGACTAAGTATTCATACTCATCCTCTGGCAAAGTGCTTTTGAGCAGGCGACTAATTGTCGAGTTACTCACACCATAGCGTTCTGCCAAAGTTGAGGTTGTTTCGGCAGTCTCTCGATATAACTTAAGAATTTCTTGCTTGTCAGAGTCTGTTAATTTTCTCACGGTAGATACCAAAAATCTTTACTAAGCTCGTTTACGTCCGGTGGTACGCCGCGTTCGTCTTAGTGATGCGTCATATTCTAAGACAGCGCCCATACCAAATAACACTCCACTGAATACCCAAAATACTTCTAATATCTCCCCACTTTGATAGTTGGGGCCTTGGGCGTATTTAAACCACATATCTGCAATGTAAAGCGAAAAGGCTGCTGCTGCAATCATTCGCCAAGACTGGGAAACTCTTCCTCCCCAAAAGGCTAACAGCAGAGTGGTAGCAATAATTAACAAAACCACATCGCTAACTACGTAAAACCAATTCAAAATAGCGACTAGCAGTTCTGAGGGTGTTCCCTGCTGCATAGAAATCCACCATGCCAACAAACTACCAAACACTGCAATTGCTAACACAATTAGCCACTGCCATTTTTCCAGATTGATTCGCCTGGAAGCCACAGCTAAAATCATGCCTGCGCCAAGTAATAGATAACTAAGTACAAAAAATATATCGCCTACAGACACATCTGGTTCATCTTTTAAAATTATTTCGGTATATCCGAAAATTATCCCTCCAACGAAATACGAAAGCATACCCAAGCCAATCAAGAGCCAGACATTTCGCCCACTGACGATTTGTGGACTCAGCCAGTTCCTCAAGCATAAGATACTGGCACCCAAATAAGCTAAAGCTTCAAAAATATTTGTGCCAATCACATACCACTCGGCCCGGCTTTCTATGCCATCAGCTCCGGGAACTTTGGCACTAAACAACAAAAAGTATAGCAGTGCTAGTACGCCCCAGCCAATATTAGCTAAGACAAGATTCTGAGTGTTGAAAATGGATTTAGAAAGGGACGAATTCTCGTAAGAGTTATTCATAGGACAAGACTTATGTAGATGCACTCTGGCAGTATTTTGAGTAAAAGGACTGTATATCTAGCAGTGTGCCTGCTAAATAACACGCAATCGGACACAAAAAGCAAGTGCCAGTGGCCGGAATTTTGTTAAAATTTCCCATGCTACTGCCACAGTTTACCCAGTGGCGATTGGTTTAGCCAATTGATAAACAGCGATCGCTCGCCTTCTGGCATATCTTCTAGCTTGTAAATCACTTGTTTGGTAAAATTAGCGTTGCCAAAATACGCCTTTCCTAATCGGTGCAGTTCTTGTAATAAAATAACTACATGATTTTCTTGCCAATCAGGTATTTTAGCGGTCGGCAAAGGATTAGTAGATACCAAATATTTCACAGCTTCAAGGGTTGATGCTTGAGGAAATTGTTTCTGTTTTAATACTTCCGCAATATCTTTTTCAAATAATGCAGCTTGTCTAGCACCCAAAAATTCTTCAATATCGATAGACACACCTTGCAATAGCAAAATACTGGCTTGGATTAAAATCGCCGTTTTGCCATGACCACCTGTGTCACTATCCAATTGTTCTAAACGGATTTTACCCCAAACGCTAAAGCGTTCCGGTTCCTCTAATAAAACACAGGCTTTACCCCGGTTATCCGTTAATTCTCTCCATAAGGCTCTAGCCTCTTCTTCTTGACTAGCTTTGAAAACACTAATCAAGCGAAAAGTCTGCCCTTGATAATTGAGGATCGGCACCTGCTGATCCTTTTTTGGGTGCTGAATGCTTGATATTTCAACATCCTGCCGTTTGAGAATAAACATGGCACTAGCAAATAACTCCTCACAGGGGCACTCTTAATATGGAATATATAATGGTCTTTGGCAGTATCGCCAAGGCTGAAATTACCTAGCGTACTGTGAAAATGGGCCTAGCGATCGCTAGATCCTTCCCGAAGGTAGCCGCCCAGAGGACGGTCGTGTTAACAGGCAAATAACCCCTTGACAACTCAATATATTTAAACCAGTACCCCATCTGTTTCGTTTTTAGTGTAAATTGACTAGCTAGCGACTAGCATCTTAGCCTTGCTAATGAGAAATCTGCAATTTTTGATTGCTTCTTGATACGCAGAAACGATATAATAGTTTAGATGACTCCTTTGGGAGCCATTAATTCATGTTGGGCGCGTAGCTCAGTGGATAGAGCAATTGCCTTCTAAGCAATCGGCCGCAGGTTCGAACCCTGCCGCGCTCGTTTTAACTCAATATGAACCCTCAAGCGGTGTGAAGTGATATGATGATTTCCACGTTTGAGGGTTCGTTATTGCTGCATCATACCAAGAATAAGGGCGATATTGCTGCCACCAGAGCGATCGCTGATTTAACCCTTAAAGGGTATTTAGTCCTTACACCAGTTGTTTGTGAGCATTTACCCTTTGATTTTGTTGCCTACAAAGACGATAAATTTTACAAAATACAAGCTAAATACGCGGGAGATAATAGAGTAGTCAATAAAACTATTTGGGTAGATAAAAATGGTACTCATCAGAAAAAGTACAAAGTAAATGACTTTGACTTTTATGCTATTTATCTGCCTGATATAGATAAAGTTGTTTATCCATCAATTAACTTTAATGGTTGCTACATAACTACTCAGATACCTAATTCACCTACACCGTTTTACTGGTGGGAAGATTTTATAGACTTAACTGAAGCAGCATCTAAGCGAACCTATAAGGAGTTTGGCGTTGATTTAACAACCAGAAAGGTTAACCCAGACTCTAGAATTCATACTAGAAAAGTAGAAAGACCATTAAAAGAAGAACTAGAAAAACTAGTGTGGGAAAAACCAACAGCACAAATAGGTAGAGATTTTGGTGTGTCTGATAAGGCTGTAGAAAAGTGGTGTAAAGCTTATGGAATAGACAAGCCACCTAGAGGGTATTGGGTGAAAAAAGCTTATGAAAATATTATAAAAAATGATTAGCTAGCATTAAGATATTTAATATTTAAATTGCAGAATTAGGGCGGGTAAGACTTTCCTGCGGAACGCTACGCGTAGCTTGCTTCCTCGAAGGGGTACGGCGCGATCGCTCAGTCGAACGCTGCCCACTCTGCAAAAATTTGATTTAATTTGATTATGCAATTCAGATGTTTTTCAGATTACCCGAACTAATTATGTTTCAACGAATTGTTGTTGTTCGGGTGTTCATGAAAGCATCGTGATTATGCTCTTGAAGCTAGGTTAGCTACAGTAAAAAAGATTTTTTGACTATTGACTAGTAACTAGAGATTCTTTTGGAGTATTAATCAGCGCTAACTCAATTGTATTTTCAGATGGCTGCGTTATTTGAACCTCCAATCCAGGCCCAAAATAGGTGGTCATTTTTTCCTGCTTTTTTTGCCACATTTCAAGTGGTATTAGTGGTGAATCAAATTCTAAAATCAGGGCATAGTTGCCATTGACTTCTATTTCTCGCAACCCTGTGACTGTTGGCCGTTCCCCATCTGTGGGACTCAAACCTAGAAAAGAAAGTGTTGTGTCTAGATGAGCATCTTGACCATAACAATATCGGGTGATGTCTTTGCGAATTTTATTTTGAGTATCAGTTGCTTGCTGTTGGCGCAAAATCAATGCTGACGGTGAGGTAGTTTCGGTAAAGGGTACTGGCTTGAGTTCATTAGCTTTTAGCGCCAGTCCTCCCAACAATAGAGGAATCCCGTAAAAAAATCCGACAAGATTGAGTGTGGCATTATTGCCAGCATAGGCGACAAACCCAATGATGGTTAATATGCCGCCGAGAGTTAAACCGAGTGTTCCCAAAGAGATTTTGCCTAGCATGAGCTTAAATTAATATCAGTTTTGAATACCTTCAATACAATTTTCTAAAATTTCGGCAACAGATGAATCGGTTGTAATGGGGTACTGCTGTACGCCACTACCAACGTGCCTGTAGCAGCAATTTTGTAAAAAGGTATCAGTTTTATTATCATCGGCTATTAGTAACAAATTAGGGAAGAGTATTCGTTTAAGCTTCTAAGTAGGTGGTATAAATATATATATATATTGTAACTTACGCAAAAAGATAAGTGGTAGAGGGATTTGATATGGGATTCCTATTTGATTTTTGAACAGATACGTAGATACGTAGTGGCGTGGCAAGGCTAAAATAGTCCATTAGGGGACTTCCAAATAAAAAAATATTCAATTATTGATTGTGGGGTGGGCATCTTGCCCGCCCAGTTTATATGGCGGGCAAGATGCCCACCCCACAAGATTGGATAATTTATTTCTTGGAGTTCTCTAGATGTAGGTTGGGTTTCGTTCCTCAACCCAATCTACAAATTTTTTTGCAACAATTTAGCCTTGTCACGCCACTACAATACCTAATTTCTTTCATAAATCAAACCGGATTCCTATATATAGGCAAAGCAATTACCCTACAAGTTCTCCAACGGAGTACTCGCGTCTTACCCTTACCTAAAAATCAGCTTTTTGATTATTGTTTACCTAAGTCCTAAAATAAATAATATAGTAGATAGTTGATTTTTCTAATAAGTCAACTATCTATACTCTTGAATATTAGATGATGTGATGTTTAATTAGGTTTACCTAGTTAATGTACCAGAATGTTTGATTTTAAGTTAACTTAAGACTTAAAGGTAGTTAAAAATAGGAAAAAATAATGGATTTACAGACTATAAAAGAACGGATTGTTGCAGTTCAAAGTAAACGCAATTACCTGTTAGGCTTACTAGAGCAACCAAACCTGGGAACTTTGAGAGTCGACGTAAATCAGGCTTTGGAAGAACTGGATGAATTAATTGATGAATTTCAACGCATCATCCCGGTAGAGTAGAAATTATCAAAAATTGCGTCGGTCTAACCCTAAATTTCCGGCTCTACCGACGCTTTTTAGTCCTACCGTGTCTTTAAATCCCCAGGATTGAACTAAGCCAGAGTTGGCGAAACACCATAACTATATAATTTATCCTGCAACCGAACCATTTTCTGCACGCTGACCTAACTGCCTAACTAAGGCTATCAGTTCGCTTGTAGGTACATCTTTCTTGCAAACGTCATCAAAGCTAGACATTGCCTTGGCTCCCTGAAAATTTACGTCTTCCACTGAGGAGTAAGCAAGGATTTGGGTATTTGGAGAGATAGCTTTAATGTGAGTAGACGCACTCCAGCCATCCATGACCGGCATCTGTAAGTCTAGAACAATCACATCAGGATGGCAACGTTTAACCATGTCTATAGCTTCTTCACCATTACTGGCTAAACCTACTACTTGAATATTTTCCTGGCAAGAAAAAACTAGTTGTAAAGTTAAACGAGTCAGTTCGTGGTCATCGACTACTAGAACACGCAAGGTAGAAAGCTCACAGGATAACATTAACATCGAGGGGGAAAGACAAATTTATTTAGGATAACCCCTCTACTTTATGCTAACAAGTATCGGCACTCTATCTATCCAATGGTTGAATAACTTGTATGAATCCATGACAAATAACTTAGATAACTTCTCAAAAAATTAAAGTTTTATAAAAATCACTAAGTTAAGCTAGTTGTCAAGGTATAGCAAACTAATTATTTAATCAATCAGCTTTGAGGCTACACCAGCTGACCGTAATGCCATATTCATGAGAATTTTTTGTGAATTAGCTTCTGGAGAATCATCATAGGGATGGCGTTGAATGTAGCTACCATCAGCTTGTAATTCCCAAGCTTGGCGATTATCTGCAAGCATAATTCCCATAATTTCTTGCAAATCTTTAGCAATATCAGGGTCTTTCACTGGGGTAATTACTTCGACTCGGCGATCTAGGTTACGGCGCATCCAGTCGGCACTGCCGATATAGATTTCCTCTTCGGTATTGTTATGAAAATAATAAATCCGAGAGTGTTCTAAAAAGCGACCGACGATGCTGATGATGCGAATATTTTCACTAATGTCTTTGAGTCCTGGACGCAAACAACAAACGCCCCTAATAATTAAGTCGATTTGCACTCCGGCGCGGGAAGCTTCATATAAAGTGGTGATAATTTGCGGATCGACTAGGGAATTCATTTTGGCAACAATGCGTCCAGAAAATCCATTTTGAACATTTTCAATTTCGCGGTGAATGAGTGCCAAAAAGCGATCGCGCATATTCACAGGTGCAACCAGCAACTCTCGATAAGACTTTTGCCGGGAATATCCTGTTAAGAAATTAAATAAATCTGTGATGTCAGCACCTAATTCTTCCCGGCAACTAAACAATCCCAAGTCTGTATATAGACGTGCCGTTTTGGGGTTATAGTTTCCAGTACCAATATGCACGTAGCGACGGATTCGGTCTTTTTCGCGCCGTACCACCATGACGGTTTTACTGTGGGTTTTCAGCCCCACTAAACCATAGACTACATGCACTCCAACTCTTTCAAGCCGTTTCGCCCAGTAAATATTATTTTCCTCATCAAATCGCGCCTTTAATTCCACCAGTACAGATACCTGCTTATCATTTTCGGCTGCGGCAATCAGGGCGTTGACAATGGGCGAGTCGCCAGAAGTCCGGTAAAGTGTCATCTTGATGGCTAACACATTCGGATCGTAGGCGGCATGGGTAATAAAGCGTACCACCGTTTCCGAAAAAGATTGATAGGGATGGTGTACTAGTAAATCTTTTTCCCGAATCACAGCAAAAAAGTCTTTTCCTTCGTCCGTCTCCAGTACTTCTGGATCTAAACTCGGTTCCCTCAGCCTTTGCAGGCGTAATGGAACAACAGATTGGCGTGGTGGATCTTTGAGTTCTGCCAATGGCAAGGCCATAAAAGACATCAAATCCCGCAGTCCCAAAAGACCGTCTACTTCATAGAGATCGCTTTCTGTCAATTCCAAATCGTGCAATAATCGCGATCGCACTGCTTCGGGAGTCTGGGATTGAATTTCTAGTCGGACTGGACTCCCACCTAACCGCCGTTTTCGCAATTCCTGTTCAATCGCTAACAATAAATCATCTGCTTCATCTTCTTCTAAGACCAAATCAGCGTCGCGGGTGATGCGGAACGGATGATATTCTTGAATATTCATCCCTGGAAATAAAGATTCCAAGTTATGAGCGATCGCTTGTTCTAAAGGTACTCCAGTCCAGTGAGCAGGTTTGTCGCTATTTTGTCCCAACTCCGGCGGTATCGGTAAAAATCGTGGTAAAACGCTGGGGACTTTGACTCTGGCAAAGAATTCTTCTTCTGTGTCTGGGTTTTTAACCACAACAGCCAAATTCAGACTGAGATTAGAAATAAAAGGAAAGGGATGACTAGGATCGACAGCCAAAGGTGTCAAAACTGGAAATACTTGTTCATCAAAATAGCTATTTAGATGAGTTCGCTGTTTTTGATTTAAATCTATGTAATCCAGAATATGGATGCCATGATTTACAAGTAGAGGACGAAGTACTTGTTCAAAATGTTGATGCTCTTTCTTTACATGAGGAATCAAGGTCGACCTGATATCATCTAATTGTTGTTGTGGTGTCCGGCCATCGGGAGTTAATAGGCTGACTTTAGCCTCTACTTGTTGCTTTAAACCAGCAACCCGCACCATGAAAAACTCATCCAAATTAGAGTTAAATATTCCCAAAAACTTGAGGCGTTCCAGAAGTGGTGTGCGATCGTCACAGGCTTCATGTAAAACTCTGGCATTAAACTCTAACCAGCTTAACTCTCGGTTAAGATAATATTGTGGATCGCTGAGATTGGTAGGGGTAGAGCTTTTTTTAGATTTCGCCATAATGACTTAAGGGCAGACAGGTGTAGCCATTTAACTGGGGACAATAAACATAGTAAGTTAAATGGGGCTTGAGGGTTACGCTGAGGTAACACTTAGCCATAGCTAAAGTTTTATAGCTGCTTTCAATTATTTGAAATATTATGTCTCTCGTAGGGTAGCAGTGCTACCACACAACGTTATGTCTAGGAATTGAAATCTCTGCCCACAACATATTTCCCATGAAGATGCACTCAAGATTTAGCAAAGATATCACATGGGCATTTGTGAAAGTTTTTGACTAATTATTAAATAGAGTTTACGTAGGTTATTGGTATTGCAAGCAGTCTAAAGCCGCACTTGCGCTACTTTTTATATTTAGTTTTCCAAATATAAGCTTTTGTAAGTATTGCCACAACTAGCATACAGAGATTCACTAGGCAAAAAATTTGCTGTGCATCTAGTGTTTGAGATATTAATACTGTTGTTCAGATCCACACTATAAATTTTGTCTATTAATTTTTTAATTTATCACCGCCGAGATTTTTTTAAATTCCAGTGTTATTACTGAAAACTTTCTCTAAAGCAATGGTTATATTGAAAACGCAAAGATGAACAACACAGGGAGTTTATTAATCATGAAAATTTCTGCAATTCTCAAAGGAAGCATCTGCTTATTAGGTTTGGTTAGCGTTGGTAATATCCTGGCTGCACCAGCAAGTGCAGGGCAAGGAGCAGCTCGCGGTGCTGTAACTCTGGTTAGAGCTTCAGGCGCTTCTATCAGTGTCAGTGGTGAATTAACTTTGCCTAACAACGCGTACTTCGCCGCGCCTTTAGTTGTTGCCCCTGAATACGGCGTTGGTACATCAGCGACTGACGATGAAACTATAGCTACTCTAACTCTTACCCCAGGTGACGTTGCCGGTGTTGATGCTGATGGCTTAGTTGCAGGTAGCGGTAATGCATTTGTTCAGGCAGCAGCAGCAGCCTTAGTCGCTGCTACAGACGCTGCCGACATTGGCGCACAAGCAGCTATTATTCGCGCTGGTGCTGGTGCTAATGGTTTAGGCGGTTTAGAATAGATTGAATTTTTGGCTTGTAAGTACTTACTAAATTTTGAACAGCTGACACAACAGTTGAATAAATCTATAGATGATAGGGAAGAGAAATAGCGGTGCTATATCTCTTCCCTAATTTATTTTGTGCCTCAGATTCCCGACTCCTATAAAGAGTCAGGAATTTTGTTGTATTAGTTTTCAGTAGGGGACTACAGCTAGCTGTCATTGGTGTCAACTTAACGTGAAACCCTTGTCGAGACGTGATATTCAGTTCTCTGGCTTCCCATCACTCACCGCGTTACCCCACCCTAACCCTCCCCTTGCAAAGGGGAGGGAACTAGATTTCTTTTTTCCCCCCTTTATAAGGGGGGATTAAGGGGGGTAAAACACCTGTGGAATAAGCATTTAAGCTTAAGTTGACACGTATGACAGCTAGCTGTACGCCCCTACATTGCACTGCGTTGGCGAGTTGCCATGCGACTCCTCATCATTCCTTTACATAACTCTAATGACATCAATATAAATCCTGAAACGTCGAGCAAATAACAAATAGAGAGCTTAATGTAACAATACGAACCCGAAAATTGTCCATTGTTAACAAAACTTTCATACGAAGGGTTCTATATTTTTATCTGCCAAAAGAAATAAAAGAAATATAAAGACAAATTCTGCCTCCACTTTTGCTTGTTGGGGTTTATTTTTCATGGTCAAGCAAAATTTAGGAACGAATCGAATCTAAAACGAAAGACATCAGGAGTTTATAAATTATGTATAGTTTATCTAGCAAATTCTCTATAATTTTTCAGCAAAGTATCTGCCTATTAAGTTTAGTTAGTGGAAATTTTTTAGCAGCACCAGCAAACGCACAACAAGCTACTGCTACTGGTGCTGTTACGCTGATTAGACCTTCTGGTACTTTTCTTAGTATCAGTGGCGAGGTAACTTTACCTTCTGGTTCTTATTTTGAAGGAGGTTTACAAATTACGCCTATCTATGGAGGTGTAGCAGGCACAAACGAGGAAACTGTTAATAGCCTAACTATAACCCCAGGAATAGTTAAAACTACTACACTCTCTAACCCCAATTCATTTACTAATACAGCAGCAAATTTATTAAATAATAGTAACTCGGTTGAAGATGTGACAACTCTAATTCAAGCAGGTGCTGGGAATAATGGCTTGGGTGCTTTAGATTAGACATTCGTTCTCAAAATACAGTGTAAATAATTGGTCTTTTAAGACGCGATAAATCGCGTCTCTACATGAGGGTTTTGTGACCTTGGATTCACTAAGGGTATATTTATAGCGGTTCCCAACCTAGTGAGGTACGTTTTCAAAGCTACTAACCTTGGTAAACAAGATTTGGGTGTACCTCAGTAGACTAGGAAACGCTATATTAGAAATCAAGTATCTTGCAGAAGAATATCAAAATCGATAACCACCTTGAAACTTCAGGTCAAATCCATTTTCACCTGTACCAATTTGACTTTCTATAAACACACCATTTTCAGGGAAAGTATGCCTGAAAATTAGCCCATAATTTAAGCCACTAACTCGATTGCTTAGACCGACATTATTTACACTATAGTTTCTTAAATAAGCACCAAGAGATATTCTTTTACTGACTCTTTGCAGACCCTGAGCTTGAAAGAATAATTCTTTGCCTAACTCTAAATTTGTCTTCAAGCTCAAACCCTGACTAGTACCAAATTCTCCATTAAAAAGACCTAAAAATTCACCATTGCTATTACCTTCAATGTAAGCAATACCAGGAGCTAAGGAAAAACCAAATTTTCTTTCTTGATGCTGATAAAAATAACTTAAAAATGTAGAAAAAGGATTATTTTTATTAGACGCACTATTCCAGTCAATTTTTAAGTATGGTACATGAGTATTAACAGCTACAGGTTTTTTCTTTGAATCTAAGCGTACATCAGTTTTAATATAATTGAGGAGTATATTAGTATAAATACCGATAGTTGGTTCTTCGACCCCTAAATTATTATTGGAAACTCCTGGTGCTGAATTAGCATCTATATTAAACCACGTTCCCAAATTGGCAGTGTAATTAAAATTCCCAGAAGAACCTGCTGCTAGTAATTCGATTGTCGGTAAAGATAGATAACCGTTAAAATTGTTAAAATTGATTCCTATTTTATCAATTCTGGTAAGTTCCATGTAATCGAATGCTAAATCAAATGACCGGACTTGAAGCGGTACTATCGTACTATCTGCTGAATTAAATTGCTGTACAAATTGTTGCCCTTGGGAGTTGGTCAAAATCACTTCTACAGCAGAAGATTCGTTAACGGGCTGAATAGAAGTATTATTTAAAGGAGTTGGGATACCTATAAAAGTAAGAGGGCCAAATTTTTCATTGGAGAGTCTGAGGTCGGAAAAAAATGTATCCCCTTCATCTATTATAGAAATAGTTCTTTCAATAAACTGAACTGCTCGTTTGTGGTTTCCTGTTCTAACTTGTAAAATGCTGGACTTTTTAGGAGTAACTTTACTTGGAAGTGTATAAGTTCCAGATACTTGCTCTAGCCCACTAGCTGAATTAGCATAAGATAAAGTCCGATTCAGCCTGTTATTAATTTGTCTTCTTTGCTCGGCTGTAGCAGGTGTATTTAAAGGAGTAAAACCTTCTCCATTCTTAAATTTTTCTCTAGCTTCTTCTAAACCTTGTTGAATATTATCAATTTTAATAGCTTCAAAAACTCCACCTAACAGCAAACCTAATGTAGAATTCAGTGATTGAATAGAATCAATACTAAAATCACTAAATTTAGCAGTTATAGATATTCCTGGAGCAGCAAAAATGTTAGAGTATGTAGCCTTAACATTTTTTGGGTCGTATTGGATTAAAGCGCGATTATGAGGACGGCTAACATAGAGCCTATGCCAATCAGAAGCTTCTTGAGTTTGAGATAGTGTTTCAAACTCAGGTTCTCTTTTCCCTAAAGACAGCCACTGTAAAGAGTTAAGATAATGAAAGTCTCTCTCAGATTGAGTCAGAAAAGGATTGACTGCTATATTTAATAAATCAAAATTATCAAATTTTCCAAGTTGAGCAACCTTAATACCTGGAAAGGAAGAGACAGGAGCAGTAAAACCAAAACCTTCTCCCGTCAATATATTTCCCCAAGAGATTCCAGCAGCTTCTAGAGCGCTATTAGGAATAGTTTCGCCTTCCAAAAGTCTGACATTACCATCGTCTAACAAAGGTTGGAGATCCGTTGTCGGAAAACTTTGCAAAATTTTGGGAGCATTGGTAGAATCTAAGGCTTGAAATAAAGCTTCCCCACCATCAACACTAAAAGTTGAGCCACTACCAATAGCTGGAATAGGATTTTTTAAAACTGTGACGTTAGGATCGTTTACGTCAACTCCACTGTTAATGATAACTCTGCCAGCAGGTACACCTTCAGGATTTACTATTTGTCCTGCTATTGAAGTGATAGAGTAATTACCAGTACTAACTTCTCCAGTTAAATTTTGAAAATCTGTAGGTATAGCAAACAAAGATTGTAATCCCCAAAATGCTTGCTCTGAAGTAACATTTTGGGTGATATAAGTATTAGTTCCTCTTCCTTGAGAAAGGATACCTACTTGAGAGCCTTTGGTTTCAACTATTACTCTATTATTGTCGAGAACCCAGTAGAACTGGTCAGATTTAGGAAATTTAGCATACGTAAATTTATCAATAACTTGATTGTCGCCAGAAAGTTCTATATTTAAATTCGTATCTATATAATTTTCTTCGTGATTTGGTTTAAATAATTCAGTTTGAAAAGTAAGATTATCTGTAGGGTTAACAATCCAAGGATACCTACTAGCACTAAATGTAAGAGCATCAAGAATTATTTCTTTTTGTTTTGATTGTTGTTGCTTTTTAGAACGACGTAGTTTTTCTATGAGTGTTTGTTGTGTTGGTGTATATGGTTGAGTTTTATTTGGTTGAGTTTCTTGTTGATCTTGCTCGTCTGGCTTGGGAGGTTGTACTTTATATTCTTCAATTGGGATAACATCAGCTATGATGAATCTGCGTAACTGTTTTGGCTTCTCTAAGTTAGACTTAGCATTTTTTAAAGCCTGTTTTAACTTTGCCTGGCTTCGATAATTATCTATTTTTTCTGGCTGATTAATAACAATTAGATTAATATCGTTTTTGCGGTTTAACTCTAAAGCGATCGCAGGTAATTCAATAAATAGAAATTTATAGACAATTGTTGACGATAACAAACATATACTCAGAACTTTTACATTTTCTTTGAATCTCGTTAGGGAGATTTTGAGATTGTTTTGACTTGATTTTTTTACAAAATTCACAATATAACCCGTTGCTTATTAAACTGCTTGGCATTGGCTAATGTTGGAAAAGAATCGTTATTTAATACTTAAACTTCGGATTTATTGTTGGTTTTCTGATTCGATGCATTCACAAATTTTTCAGTAACTTCTAGATAATCGAAAATTTTTTCATTTCTAATACTGTAAGTAAGGAATAA
This sequence comes from Nostoc sp. UHCC 0252, assembly GCF_034931145.1. Taxonomy (NCBI): domain Bacteria; kingdom Bacillati; phylum Cyanobacteriota; class Cyanophyceae; order Nostocales; family Nostocaceae; genus Nostoc; species Nostoc sp. UHCC 0252. Next base: position 26,409 of record NZ_JAYGHE010000076.1, read on the forward strand.
AATAGGATTAAGCATATTTACTGCAACAAGAGTGTAATTCTTGAGCAAAAATTCAACCTCAGCAAAATCACTACAACTCAAAAGTTGAGCTATTATTTAGCCGTATAAATACGTAATGTGAGGATATTCAATCAAAAAAGTGGAGTAAAAAATATGTTTCAGGCCACTCGCCGCCGTCTTGCAATTTGGTACACTGCCGTCACTGCTGTATTATTACTACTGTTTGCCAGTGGCGTTTATTTATACGTCCGTAGTACGCTGATTGAGCGAATTGACGATACCCTTAACCATGTAGTGGAAATAGTGGAGCGTTGTCTCACAACAAGTCCTTGTGCATCTACGCTTATATTTGAGCCAATTAATGCTGATGCAGATAAATTCCGCATTAATTTAGAAGCTAGTTTTCGTGATAATACTGACACTGTAGAAGATGACCACATCGACCTAGAATGGTTTAGTCCGACTGGTAAATTACTTTGGTCAACGCTATCCGAACCACTAAATATTCCCATTCATGTAAATCCCACAGGTGAAACTGTGCGCGTAGTCAAGGGTGAGAGTGAAAATTCAAAATTTCTAACTCCTAATTCCTCACCCTTGACTCAAAATTCAGCATTATTATTGCGGCAAATCACCCAACGAGTGGAAGTAGGGCGGCAAGTAGTAGGATATTTGCGTGTTAGTCACCCTTGGTTTGAAGTCACTAAACCCAGTCGTGAGTTAATTTTTGATTTGGCGTTAGGTATTGGGTTAATGGTGCTTTCTGTAGGTGCAAGTGGCTGGTTTCTTTCGGGTAAAGCGATGGAACCTGTGGGGGAATCTTATCAACGCCTCAAACAATTTACTGCTGATGCTTCCCACGAACTTAGAAGTCCCATTACTTTGATTCAAACAAATGTGCAAGTTGCCCTTGCTGACTTGGATTTAGCAGAGGCAGAAACTACTACTTCTATGCAGTATCGGCAACAGCTAAAGGTGGTGGAACGGTTAACGCAACGTTTGGGTAAGTTAGTTAATGATTTACTGTTCTTAGCACGACAAGATAGTGGAATTAGTAAAGATATCTTTTCACCTTGTCCGCTAGATGCCTTACTAATGGAGGTGGTTGAAGAACAACAACTATTAGTCCCTGAAAAAAAAATTACCCTTTCTTTAGGCTTAGTTGATCCTCCTGCTTCGGAAACTAACCCCGAATTACTAGAAAATTGGTTTACCCTTGTGGGCAATTGGGATCAACTGGTGCGGTTATTCACAAATATAATTGCTAATGCCTTGCATCACACTCCATCTGGTGGACGGGTAAAAGTGGAATTGGCACGGATTGAGGGAATAAATCGCGTTTCTGGACTACGTTACACAAGTGCCCAGTTGCAAGTTAAGGTGAGTGATACCGGAGTTGGAATCCCCGCAGAAGCGCTACCACGCTTGTTTGACCGTTTTTATCGCGTAGATCCGGCACGGACTCATACAACCGGGAATACAGCTACAGCCAGTGCTACTGGTTCAGGATTGGGGTTAGCGATCGCTCAAGCTATTGTCGAACATCATCAGGGCCATATTCAAGTTGAAAGTACTCAAGGCATTGGCACAATCTTTACTGTGACTTTACCAATAACTCTTGAGTCTTAAAGAACACAATTTGGCTGTTACAAAAAAGTTTTTGTTAATCACAATGATTAAAGCCTTGGGCTTATTCTCTGATTGAGGTGTTCAGTCTTGAGAATGAAATATATTTATTTTGTTAGATTATTTTCGTGTCCTTAGCTAGATACGGAAAATAAAATAGGCTGTTAAATTTTAGATGGATTTAACGGTTGATAACGCACAGTTTAATTTTCTGCTTGAATAAATTATTTAAGAGGATGTTTTAAAAGTGGTGGTTGATGTATCCAAAAGTTTAGATCCTCCTTAAAAAGGAGGACTTTGAGAAGGTTATTTACCTCTTTTTAAGGGTCATTAAGGGGAATACTAATACAAGCGTAAACTTTTCAAACATCATTTAAGAGATAAATTTTTAAGTTTTTCTGGGAGCAAGCAATGAATATGAAGTCTCAAAGTTTTCGCAAGTCTGCTCAATTACTTGGTGCTATTTTTGGGGGATTACTAATTAGTGCGCCAGCAATTGCTCAAGTGGTAACACAAGAATCTACTCCCAAAATTAACCCTTGTCCTCGTATTTTCTACGAAGAACCACACAACAGTCGTGTTGTCGTACCCCAAGGATGTCCTCCTAATGAGCTAACACAAAGATTAGCTGCTCAAGGGCTTCTTCCAGCGCCTGCTAGCCCATCAGCAGAGCAAACAAGATTGGGTGGCGGTGGAGAAGCTACAGCAGGCGCTAGAACTTCTGGCGAACAATCTCAACAGTCCTCACCAGGAGCGGTTTCTAATGACCAACAACGATTACTACAACCACTCCAAACCCCCAGCGCCACGATCGCACTGGCAAATGGTAAAGTTAATGTCAGATTGGTAAATGACACTGCGACTAATGTAATCTACCAAGTGATTGGCGATACGGCACCGCGATCGCTACCAGGTAAGTCAGATGTAATACTGCAAGCTCTAGACGCACCAGTAACGGTGACATTTGAGCGGCAAGATAGCGGACAATTGATAGTGACTCCACAAGCTTCTTCAGAGCCAGGAAGTTTGGAAGTTAGATTTAACGAAGCCACAAATGCAGCACAGGGTAGAAGTGCTATGAGAATTGAACGAAATGGTTCTGTCTTTTTGAATTAATTAAAGAGACGCGATTAATCGCGCCTGTACAAAAGGTGAGATTTTAGGTTTCCCTTTCAATCCGAAATCCAAAATCTAAAATTGAATTACCCCTACTTTCGCTGAAGCATTTTACTTAGTTGGTCGATCAATTGCACTTCTTGCTTGTTGTCTTCTAATGTTCGTGCCAGTATAATCGCCCTTTCATAGAAATTGCGAGCAGTAAGGTAATTACCTTGTTGCTTATATAACTGAGCGTAAGACTCAAAAGATTTTAATTCTTCTCGCAAATTTTGCAATTCTTTAGCGAGTGCTAAACGCTGCTCTAGTAAATCAAAAGCCCGTTCATAGCGTCCGACAGCGCTGTGAGCTTTAACTAAACCGTCAATAGCGCGTAATTCATTAGTGCGATCGCGGTTAGTTTTAGCTATCCGCATTGCTGCCCCATAAGTGCCAATGGTATCCTGATAATTTCCAGATGCTAGGTAAGCATCACCCAAATTATTTAGGGTATTTGCTTCACCAATAGCATCGCCAGTCTGACGGCGGAAAAGTAAAGCATTTTCATACAATTTAATCGCTTTGTTATAATCTCCTAACCTGGCAGTTATCAAACCCAAATTGCTCAAAGATAGTCCTTCACCTTCAATATTTTTGACACTGTGAGCAATTGCCAGTGCATCTGCAACTGTTTTACCAGCAGCAGCAAATTCTCCTTGTTGTAGGAGAAACGTACCGATATTATTCAGTACAAAAATCTGAGTTTGGAAGTCTTTCGTATCACGAGCGATCGCTAATCCTCGTCGTAAAGCATTTTCTGCTTCTTTAGAACTACCAAGCTGGATATAAGCCTTTGCAAGCAAATTATAAGTTAGACCTTGTGCTTTTAGGTCGCCAATTGAATGATAGAGTTCTAATGCCCGCAAGGAAGACGCAATTGTTTTATCGGCATATCCTGAAGCGTACTGTTGTTCACCGATACGTAGTAAGCTGTCTGCTTCATCTCTTGATTGTCGTCCAACGGAACTATTTAAAGGACGGTGGAGTTGTTGGGTAATATCAACTGCACCCGCAGCTATGGGACTCAGCAAAAAAGTAAACAGTAAAAAGCTGTGTAAAAGTACCTGGGAACGAGAAATCACACCTACGCAAACTAATTGCCTGGGAAATACAAACCGTTGTTTCATAAAAATTACCCGTAAAGTTGCGGGTTTAAGTAGAAGGTCTAAGAAGAAGTTTTAAGTTTATAAATTGAAGACAAACAATATACGCATTTACACTTAAGCTATGATTGAGCTAAATCTTCCCCAAAGTATATAGTGCGGATATCTGTGGGTAATTTGTCCTCTAGCATACGATAGCCTTCCTGAAGAAAATTGGCTACTTCGTTAGGTGCGATCGCTTCTCCTTCGGCTTGCAAATAGGCGGCAATTCTCGTTTCACTCCAGTGGAAAGTTTGAGACATTAACACGATTAATCGTAAAACAGGAGGTAGTTGGTCTAATGCCTGTTGTACATAGCACCATAGCGGCGGCGAAGTTGCTTGCAGAGAATAATGAATTGCTTCTGTGGGTGGTAGCTTAATTTCGTTAATACAAAAAGCTGTCATATTAATTAACCAATTTTGCATGGTTAAGGCTTCCTCACCTGATTCAGGGGGAGTTAAATTTAGTCCACCGAGTTCGTAATAGATATGCCGCCAGGTGAGAGCAAACAGATAATCTGCTTGCACAGGCGATCGCGCCGAATGCCGAATTAAGGTATACACTATGGGGCTATAGCGGCAAAAAATCACCGTAAAATACTTTCCGGCATCTGGATTACGCTGAAACAGAGTCAGTAGTTCTTGATCGCTGTGATGAAATAGCGACTTCACCAGAGGGTGATTAGCTTCGGGAAAATGAGGAATTTGCACAAGTCTCTGAGTTGATAGTTGTTAAAATTATTTTGGGAATTGCACTCCCGTAGTTAATCGCATAATATCTTGGTGTTGCCCAGTTTGTAGCCGAGACTCAGACAACTTGAGTTATTGATAAACTAGAAACAAGGACTTAATTTTAGTCTTAATCGATAATTATAAAATCGACTCCCCTATAGAATCCTTATTTGTTCATGGTTATAGCAGTTAGTGCGATGTCGTTCCTCCTCAGTCCCCTTACTTTAGGCTCCTTTCTCCCTTCCTTGCCCTTGGATAGTCTATTTTCCACCCAAGGCATTATGGTAATGCTGCTAGCAGCTTACGCTGGTGCGATGTGGATGTTCCTCACCAGTGCCCCAAAAGTACACACTGTCATGGTGTCAGATTTGGAGATTGCCCGACAGTTGTATGAAGGGCTGCTAGATTTGCCCGCAGCTGAGGTGCCATTGCACTATTACTACAACTACGAACAAACCATTGGTGCAACTGGAATTGATCCGCTATATATGTCTACAGGGCCAAGTTTGTCAAGCAAAATGATGAATAATGGTACTGAAGGGCTGTGGTATCAATTAAAGAAAAACACTCAGCTACACGTAATCACTGGTGCAAGTTTAGGTAGCAAAAATCAGCAACGCCACGTTTGTTTTGACCACGACTGCCTGGAAATGATTTTAATGCGTGTCGAAATGCGCGGTTTAAAATTCAAGATTCGCAACCAAAAGCCACTGAACTTTTTAGTCAAAGACTATGAAGGGCGCGTCATTGAGGTGGCAGAGGTAGCGAATTAGTCATTAGATTTTAGATTATTTTAGATTGTGTGGTGCGTAGCTTGCCGTCGGAGGCATCGCGCCACACAATCTTTTTTTAAGTAGTTATTAAAAAAACCAACCGTAAGAATGCAAACCTTTACCCAAAAGATTCACGCCGAGATAGCAAATCCAAACAACAACAAAGCCAGTAGCGGCTAAAATTGCGGGACGACGCCCTTGCCAACCGCGAGTGATTCGGGCGTGGAGATAGGCGGCGAATACTAACCAGGTGATTAATGCCCAAGTTTCTTTGGGATCCCAACTCCAGTAGGAACCCCAAGCTTCGTTAGCCCAAACGCCACCGGCAATAATACCAATAGTCAATAAAGGAAATCCTAGCCCAATGATGCGATAGCTGATATTGTCGAGGGTTTCGGCAAGGCTAAGGCGCTGAGGTGAAAGAGGTTCCGAATTTTGGATTTCGGATTTTGGATTTTGGATTGGGGTTGTTGTGACTAAACCTAAAACAGCAGTGCTACCGTTCCCGTTGCCGTTGCTACTAGTTTCAAAACGGGTAAAACCGTTATTTTCGGCAGAAGGGGCTGCTGGTTGAGGAATTAGTTCAGCTGCTTTGTGTAAGCGGTAGCCGTTGCTGCGATAGCCACCAGTACCGACAGAACTGCCTTGTAGTTGGATGTTTTGACCGCGAGTGACAATTAAGAAAGCGATCGCTAATAACGCACCCACCATCAAAGCAGAATAACTCAACATCATGACGCTAACATGCATCATCAGCCAATTTGATTTCAATGCAGGTACTAGCGGTTCTGATGCTTGCATCTGGGATGGTAGTGTCATCGTTGCAAAAGCAGCGATCAACATTGCCACCGGAGATGTCACAACTCCTACTAAGCGGCTACGGCTACTACTTTCAGCAATTAAATGGACGGTGGTAATTCCCCAAGTTAAGAAAAATAGAGATTCATAGAGATTACTTAGGGGAAAGTAACCAGCTTCTATCCATCTTGCTCCTAGTAGAGTCGCCATACACAAATTAGCGATCGCCATCCCAGCTGTCCCCAAAGCGGCTAGATAAGGCAGATTCGGAAAAGCCGCTCCTCCCCAATACACCAGCATTGTTAGGAATAATATGGCAAAGGAGGCATTGTCCAGCCAGTTCTGGAGTACAACCAGATTCATAAAGTTTTCTCTCCGTGGATAATTTCAAATATGGATTCTGACTGTTCTGATCCTATATGTTTACAGGGTTATGGGATAGGGGAATTGGGAATTGGGAATGGGGAATTGGGAATTGGGAATGGGGAATGGGGAATGGGGAATTGGGAATTGGGGAGAATAACATTACTTCTTTCCCCCTGCCCCCTGCTCCCTGCCCCCTGCCCCCTGCCCCCTGCTCCCTGCCCCCTGCCCCCTGCCCCCTTATCTAGAAGAGTTGTTATTACTGCTTTCTGGACTAGGCAAGGCAGTCGGGTTACTAACTTTTTTGAGTGCGATAAAAACGTCGTAACGGTTGCTGCGACTATCACTGACGGCGGATGTCATCCCAATCGAGCGCGTTGCAGCTAGCAAAGCTTGTTGATTGGGAATTAAAGTTGGTAAAGGAAAATTTTTCACAGTTCGTTCGACATCCAGAAAAAATTGACCATTTGTCGGATTTGGTTCTGTAGGAACTGTTTGTTGGAAGGGAAGAGTGCTGGCTAGTATGTTGTTGGGTTTGGGAACAATTTTATCAGTGATGGGAGCGCCCACTACTAGAAAAGCGACATCTCCATCTAACCAGCCGTGGGTAGCAGTTAAAGTACCATAGGGTGAAACCCAGTTAACAACGGGTTGACTTGCGACTTTCGCTGGTTGGACTTGGAACTGGTATTGATTTCTCATCACTTCATCAAGCTGTTTTATAGATGCTTCAGCTGATTGGCGATCGCTTGTCTGTACCATAAACAGTAAACCCACAAGAAAATCATCTGGTGAACCTTGTTTTGGAGTAGTCGGAATCAGTGATAAGGAAAACTCGCCTTTCATCCAACTGAGCAAATCCTTATCTAAATCGAGATCGGTAAGCGATTTTATACCACCTCTGATCTGTTCTGGTGGGATCGGTGAGAGGGGATTTCTCTGAGATGTTAAAACGTAATCTCCCCACAACCTCTGTAAGTTCCCACCAGATAGCATCATTAAAGTTTCTGCTGGTACGCGGCTTTGCATTTTCCCAGCTTTGTTTTCCACCGCCAGCACCCGTTGACTATTAGGGTTTAACCAAGAAACACCCTTAAAACGGATTCCTTCTGCCTCTAAAGTCATTGTCCCTGCTAAACCTTGGTTATTTTGCAGTTGTGCCAAAACTTGGGCAGGTAAAGGGCGGTTTGGAGAAGCTGCCGCTATTTTGGCTGCTGTTGGCACATTGATGTAAAACTGGCCAAAGCGTTGGTGATTGGCAATTTTCGGAAAATTCTCGGCAAAGCCCCCTGTTGTGGCTAGGGATGTTTGATTTTTGTAGGCATCGATCGCTCGTTCTGCGGCTTTAGGACTATCAGTTATGACTAAAAAACGCCGATCTAGCAATGCTGCTGATAAATTCTCCCCTGCTTCTCCCTCACTTTGTTTAATGGCGATCCCTTGATAAATACGGTCAATCCATTTGCCTTGTTTAAGGGTTTTGGGTTGTGCCAAAATGTTTTTGGCGATTTCTGGATTTTTTACTGGCAATACCATTACCATCGACTGCTGATCGCTGGCAGCATTTTCTTTAGTGGTAACTGGTTTGGGTACAGCTTTATTTACTGTTGCTGGGGCAAGAATTGCGATCGTAACGTCATTGCCTACCCAAGGAGCGATATCTTTCTGAAAGTCGTAACCGTTATTAGTCAGAAAGCGATCGCGCAATTCTACTAAATTTCTGTCTAATTCTGCTTGGGTTTCTTTTGTCCCAAACTGCCGCAGTTTCTGCCACTGCTGGGGATCTGTTGTCAGAGAAACTGCAAACAGGGCATCACCAGGAATAATATTTGCACCTACTAGCAAATCACTGGAAGATATTTGTCTCTGGCTTAACAACCAGTATGCTACACTCCCCCCGCCAATCAATAGCCCAGCAGCCGAGAGCGTCAGCACCAGAGAGGGTTTCTTTTTTTTCTTCATTGGAACAGACACAAAAGGCGGTGCCATTGAAACCTATACCTTATACTTGCAAACTTATTACTTGCTTGATTAGTCAAGTACATCAACTGGTTTAACCATTCTTTAGGGTGGTTAATTACGTTAAATTTTTTTACCCTAGATGTTGATGATACTTTGGTAATCAACCTTCCCTACTCTTTTAAAAGCTGTGTTTTTGACTCAGTTATCATTTTTAACACGCTTTATTGAATTTCGTAGAACGTTTCCCTAAGATTAATGTCTGAGTCGGAAAGTTTCGGCAAGCAAATCTGTGATTCTAAGCAATTAGAGAATATAACTAACTGGACAAAGCTGCAAGTCAACTTCATCTGCTTGATTTTGCTTGGTAGCGAGCGAATGCGCGATCGCCTCACATTATAATAAGTACAGTATTTATTGGCTCAACGCTGTAGCAAAGATTTACCACCTACCTA
>NZ_JAYGHE010000077.1:0-33735 GCF_034931145.1 Nostoc sp. UHCC 0252
TCAATAATAATGGCAAAGTTGACCGCCAAGCTTTACCTCTACCTCATAGCCTTGGTCTAGAGTCTGAAGTTGCTTATGTTGTCCCCAAAACTGAGCTAGAACAAAATATTGCTGCTATTTGGCAACAGGTTCTTAATTTAGAAAAAGTAGGCATTCACGATAACTTCTTTGAACTTGGTGGACATTCCCTGCTTATGGTTCAGGTTCATACCCAATTGAGGCAAGTCTCACAAACAGAGTTAACAATACTCGATATGTTCAGATATCCAACCATTAATTCGTTGGCAGAGTACTTAAATTCCTCTTCCAATCCACCATCATTTGTTGAGGAAACTAACATTCAAACTGAGAAACTCAAAGAAGGTAAAGCTCGACTGAAAAAGCGCCTGCAACAAATAAAGTCAAATAATTATTAAGAGGATTATAGATAATGGATAGGTCGAGTAATGTTAATCATCAAACAGGTTTAGAAATTGCAATTATCGGAATTTCTGGACGTTTCCCCGGAGCAAAAAACGCTGATGAGTTCTGGCAAAATCTGCAAAATAGTGTAGAATCAATTGCTTTTTATAGTGATGAAGAGTTACTGAGTTCAGGAATAAACTCAGCCCAATTAAGTGATCCAAATTATATCAAAGCTGGGGCAATCTTAGAAGATGTCGAATTTTTTGACGCTGCCTTTTTTGGCTTTACTCCTAGAGAAGCAGAAATTACCGATCCACAACATCGCATTTTCTTAGAGTCTGCTTGGGAAGCTTTAGAAAATGCTGGTTATGATTCTGAAACTTATGAAGGTTCCATTGGTGTTTATGCTGGTGCTAGCTTACCTTCTTATTTACTCAATCTTTACTCGAACCAAAACCTTATAGACTCAGTTGATGACGATCAAATTGCCATCGGCATTGACAAAGATTATTTAGCCACACGCGTCTCTTACAAACTTAATTTAGAAGGGCCGAGTTATACAATTCAAACTGCTTGTTCTACTTCATTGGTTGCTGTACATTTAGCCTGCCAGAGCTTACTGAGTGGTGAATGTGACATGGCTTTGGCTGGTGGTGTCTCAATTCAATCCCAAGGAAAAGCTGGTTATGTTTATGTAGAAGGGGGAATTTCGTCTCCCGATGGTCATTGCCGCGCCTTTGATGCCAAAGCGCAAGGAACTATTTCTGGTGATGGTGTAGGTATTGTGGTTTTGAAGCGATTAGAAGATGCTATCAACGATCGCGACACAATATATGCTGTCATTAAAGGTTCAGCTACGAATAATGATGGTTCGTTTAAATTAAGTTATACAGCACCTCGTATAGATAGCCAAGCCAAAGTAATTAGAGCAGCCCAATTAATAGCTGAAGTTGAACCGGAAACAATTACTTATGTTGAAACTCACGGTACTGGCACAGTTTTGGGCGACCCCATTGAAATCGCAGCACTAACACAAGCATTTCGTGCTGGTAGCCAAAAGAAAGGCTTCTGTGCTATTGGTTCAGTGAAAACTAACATCGGGCATTTAGATACAGCAGCCGGTGTAGCAGGCTTAATTAAAACTGCTTTGGCATTTAAAAACGAGTTATTGCCGCCTAGTTTGCACTTTGAAGAACCTAATTCCAAGATTGATTTTGCTAACAGTCCCTTTTATGTCAATTCAACATTGTCTGAATGGAAAAGCCAGGGGACTCCTCGCCGCGCTGGGGTAAGTTCTTTTGGGGTCGGGGGTACAAATGTCCACGTTGTTTTGGAAGAAGCCCCTACTGTCATACCTTCTGAAGCATCTAAACCTTGGCAGATAGTGACAATTTCGGCTAAAACCAAATCTGCGCTTGAGGCTGCAACTACAAATTTAGTTGTGTACTTAAAGCAGCATCCAGAAGTTAATCTTGCTGATGTTGCTTATACTCTTAATAAAGGTCGCAGGGCTTTTAATTACCGACGAGTATTAGTCTGTAAGGATATTGAAGATATTGTTAATACACTGAGTTCTCTAGAACCACAAAGAGTTTTGACATCTCAAGAGGTAAAAGAGCGATCGCTCGTGTTTATGTTCCCCGGACAGGGAGCGCAATACGTCAATATGACCCTGGAACTTTACCAGACGGAACCGACTTTTCGCCAGCAGGTTGACCTTTGCGTTGAAATCCTCAAACCCCATCTGGGATTAGACCTGAAATCGATCCTATACCCTAGTGAAGAACAAGCACAAGAGGCGGCGGATCAACTCCAACAGACTGCTATTACCCAACCTGCCCTTTTTGTGATTGAGTATGCCTTGGCTAAATTGTGGATGTCATGGGGTATTCATCCGGCGGCAATGATTGGTCACAGTATTGGTGAATATGTTGCTGGATGCCTAGCAGGTGTGTTCTCTTTGGAAGATGCTTTGTCTTTAGTAGCTGCACGAGGAAAACTCATGCAACTACTATCACCAGGATCGATGCTTGCCGTCCCGTTGCCAGAAAATGAGGTGCAACCCTTGCTGAATAAGCACCTCTCATTAGCGGCAATTAACGGAGCATCTCTTTGTGTGGTTTCTGGTTTGACGGATGCTGTGGAAGTATTACAAAACCAGCTAGCAAATCAAGGTGTGGAGTGTCGCCGTCTACATACTTCCCATGCTTTTCATTCTCAGATGGTTGAGCCTATTTTAAAGCCTTTCACTGAACAGGTGAAAAAGATTAGTCTGAAGGCTCCACAAATTCCTTATCTGTCTAATGTAACTGGCACTTGGATTACAGCAGTAGAGGCAACAGATCCTAGTTATTGGTCGAAGCATCTGCGCCAAACAGTGCAATTTGCTCAAGGTTTACAAGAATTACTCAAAGAACCAAATCAAGTCTTGTTAGAGGTTGGGCCTGGTAGAGTGTTGAGTACATTAGCTTTGCGGCATCCAGACAAAACAGAGGAACAAGTTGTAGTTTCTTCAGTCCGTCACCCGCAAGATGACCAGTCGGATGTTGCTTTTTTGCTGACAAATCTGGCTAAACTTTGGTTGAGTGGGGTACAAGTAAATTGGTCAGATTTTTACACCCATGAGCAGCGTTATCGCCTTCCTTTACCAACCTATCCTTTTGAGCGTCAACGTTACTGGATTGAGCTACAAAAACCAAAAACTGCCGACTTACAGCTAGAACAAAGATTAACATCTGCTCAGTTGTGGCAAACTTTTGTCCAAGCAGGCCAGTTACAAGCTAGTAGCAACATCTCTGCACTAGATCGATCGAGTTATTTGGCAAACAAACAATGGTTAGATCGTTTATGCATTGGCTACATTCATCTGGCTTTGCATAATTTAGGAGTTTTGCGTCATCCAGAAGAAAAATATTCCCTGGAGACACTGTTTGAAAAATATAAAATTATTCCTCGCTATCAACAGTTGCTATATCGATGGCTAAATATTTTGGTAGAGCAAGGACAGTTACAGCAAGAAAAAGGGCTATTTTATAACTTAGTACCTTTAACTAAAAAATCTTTAGATTCTCTTTTAGAAGAAGTCAAAGTTAGGCGGGTAGACGCACCTCAAATGCTTAAAAGTATCCAGATTTGTGGTGAACATCTGGCAGAAGTACTCATTGGTGAGAAAGAACCTCTGGAATTATATTTAGCTACAGAAGACGATTTATACACCAATGGTAAGGAACCAGAAGAAGAAAGTTTACCATTAGAATCGCCTTTAAATAGCCATATCAAAGCAATCTTGCGCTCAAGTGTGGAAGCAGTAGTAAAGTCATTACCACCAGATGTGAATTTAAGAATTCTGGAAATTGGGGGTGGAATTGGAATTGCTACAGCAGAATTATTGCCGATATTACCACCGCAGCAAACTAATTACACCTTCACCGATGTAGGTGGTTTGTTTCTCAAACAAGCTCAACAGAGGTTTAGTGACTATCCATTTGTAGAATATCGTTTTCTAGATATCGAAAAATTGCCAATAGATCAGGGCTACAGTCTGCACAGCTTCGATCTAGTGCTGGCTGTAAATGTGCTGCACGTAACGCGGAACATGGCAGAAACACTTGAGCATGTTCGCTCTCTGCTAGCACCTGGAGGATTTTTATTACTGTGGGAAATAACTCAACCTCAATTAGAGTTCGATATTGGTGACGGTTTGCTAATGAATCCCTTGGAGGATGAAGAACGCAGTAAAGGTAATCCCTTTTTGTCAAAGGAGCAATGGCAGAAAGTATTACATGAACATGGATTTGTTGAGGTTGTGGCTTTTTCAGAAACTGAAGCTTTCGGAGAACAGGTTTTAGTGGCCCAGGCTTCCACTTTCATAACTGATGAGGCTCCTAAAGCGTTTACCGTATTAGCAAAGCAGAAAAATATTGACCATCGGCACTCAGGTTTATTGTCTGAAGAGAGGGAAATGGCTGACTGGTTTTATATTCCATCGTGGAAGCGCTCAATACAACCTCAGTCAACTGTTGAATTAGGATGCTGTTTAGTTTTTGTGGATGAATGTGGTTTCGGTGAAAAAATAGTTCAACGCCTCAGATTTGAAAACCACAATGTAGTTAGTGTTAAAATTGGAGATAAATTTCACAAAGAAAACGAATTTTATGAATGTATATATACAATTAATCCCAGATATCCAGAGGATTATCATGCTTTACTAAAAGACCTCTGTATACTGGGCAAAGCTCCAAAAACAATTGTCCATTTATGGAGTGTAACTTCACCGTCAACAGTTGAAGATAGCGAAAAATATCAAGCTTTTGGCTTTTACAGCTTACTATTTTTGACACAAGCGATCGCACAACAGAATATCACAAATTCTGTAACAATTGAAATTGTGTCAAATAATCTGCAAGATGTAACAGGTACGGAGATTTTATATCCAGAAAAAGCCCTGATTATGGGGCCTTGTCAGGTAGTTCCCCAAGAGTATCCACACATAGTTTGTCAGAGTATTGATATTATTCTGCCTCATGCCGAAAGTTGGGAAGAGAACAGACTTGTAGACCAATTACTAAGGGAATTTAATAGTAGCAAATCTGACAGTGTTATTGCTTATCGCGGACATCATCGCTGGGTACAAACTTTTGAACCAGTTCAGCTGCAAGGAGTTGGAGAAGGAATACCCCAATTAAGACAAGAAGGCGTTTATCTAATTACAGATGTATTAGAAGACTTTGGTTTAGCAGTTGCAGAATATCTTGCCCACGCTGTACAGGCAAAACTTATACTACTAACGTGTGCAGCTTTTCCCCAGCAAGACGAGTGGGAAAAATGGCTATCTACTAATCAACAGCAGGATGATGTTAGCTATAAAATAAGAAAATTACAAGCGATCGCAGCGCTAGGGGTAGAAATTATGATCCTTAGCCCCGATTTGAGTAACTCCCAACAACTAGCAGCAGCAATTAAAAAAGCTAATCATCAATTTGGTCAAATTCATGGCGTGATTCATACCGCAACGGTTTCACGAGAAGGTATAATTCAAGTAAAAACAAAAGAAGCCGCTGCAAATGCAATGGCATCGAAAGTCATCGGTACACGATTACTTGAGTCTCTCTTCCAAGAAGCTAAACTAGATTTTTTCATACTTTGTTCATCACTCGTTTCTTTTGACAGTACTCTAGGAATGTTAGAAGCTACCGCCAGCAATGCTTTCTTAGATGCATTTGCTCGCTACAGTAATTCTAGAAATGCCGGCTCAATTAAATCTATAAATTGGGATAGATGGCATAGTTTAGATTTATTACAAAATGCAGAAAGACAAGGAAAAAGCCTGACATTTACAGAAGGAGTGGAGGCTTTCAAACGCATTTTGGCAACTAGTAATTTACCTCAAATAGCCGTATCAAAACAAGATTTTTTGACTTTGATACAGCAAAAGCATTGTGTCCAACCCGCAGCAGCATTAGTTAAAGAAACTTGGTTACAATCAAATCACCTTCGTCCCCATCTAGAAAACACTTATGTTGCTAGTCGTAACGAGGTAGAACGCTCTTTAACTGAAATTTGGCAAGAACTTTTAGGTATTAAAAAGATAGGTATTTACGATAACTTTTTTGAATTGGGAGGTGATTCTTTATTTGCTACTCAACTTGTTTCTCGGATTTGTAAGAAATTTGAGGTAGAATTACCTTATAAACTCTTTTTTAATGCCCCGACTATAGCAGAATTAGCTGAAGCAATTTTAGCAAGACTAACTGATTTAACAGAAGAAGAAAACTTAGCTCAAATTTTAGCAGATATCGAAAATTTGTCGGAAGACGAAGCGCAAGTAATACTCACCTCTCAAGATTAAATAATAATTGCACCTGGGGTTTCAAATGAGTGAACTTTCCCAACGCATCGCTAGGCTTTCTCCAGAGAAACTGAAGATTTTGGCACAAAGGCTGAACAAGGAAAAAGGAGATGTTTTATCGCCAACAAAAATCAAACCTCAAAGTCGAGATTCTAACTTTTTTCCTTTATCCTTTGCCCAGCAGCGCCTATGGTTTCTCGACCAATTAGAACCTGGTAACACTGCTTATAACCTTTCCCAGACTATACGCTTAGTAGGTAAACTCAATGTCATAGCGTTCGAGCAAAGCTTAAATGAAATTGTCCGTCGCCATGAAGTATTACGGACTACATTTATAACGCTCGATGGTCAACCGCAACAGGCGATCGCTTCCTTTTTGCACTTGCACCTGCCGATAGTAGACTTGGGTGGATTGCCAGAAAAGTCACGAGAGCAAGAAGTGCAGCGTCTAGCCACAGCCGAGACGATGCAGCCTTTTTCACTGGCGCAAGGGCCATTGCTCCGAGTCACACTACTTAAATTAGGTGTAGAAGAACACGTACTGTTGGTGACAATGCATCATATTATCTCCGATGGTTGGTCTATTGGAGTTTTGATTCAAGAATTGGCTACTATCTACACAGCCTATGATCGCGGAAAAATTTCCCCACTGCCAGAATTACCCATCCAGTACGTTGACTTTACCTTGTGGCAGCAACAATGGTTGCAAAAGGAAGTACTGGCAGATCAACTTCATTATTGGCAAAAACAACTAACAGATGCACCAGTACTACAACTGCCCACCGACCGACCGCGTTCGGCGTTACGCAGTTCTCGTGGTGCTACCCAATCGCTGGTGCTGCCGCAGAGTCTGAGTGAGGCACTTAAGGTCTTTAGCCTCCGCTCAGAAGTAACTTTGTTCATGACCTTGTTAGCAGCATTTCAAACTTTACTCTACCGCTACACCGGTCAACAGGATATCTGCGTTGGCTCACCCATTGCCAATCGCAATCGCAGCGAAACTGAGCAGTTGATTGGATTTTTCGTCAATACTTTGGTGCTACGGACTGATCTCGGCGGCAATCCCCAATTCTCAGAGTTACTGCAAAGAGTGCGAGAAGTAACTTTGGGTGCTTATGCTCATCAAGACCTTCCTTTTGAGCAATTAGTGGAAGTTTTACAGCCTCAACGCGACCTAAGTTATCAACCCTTATTCCAAGTGATGTTTGTGCTGCAAAATTCTCCAGAGTCGGATCTGGAACTGCCAGGACTGAGCATCAATACCTTGGAAATTGAGGGTGATACGGCACTATTCGATTTGACGCTATCAATAGAGGATAGCGAACAAGGATTAGTCGGGGCTTTAGAATACAACACCGATTTGTTTGATGCCAGCACGATTAGCCGAATGTTGAGTCATTTTCAAACATTGCTAGAAGCGATCGCTCTAAACCCTCAACAAAAGCTTTCTGATTTACCACTCTTGTCTACACCCGAACGCCAGCAGTTGCTGAGAACTTGGAATCAGAACCAAGTGCTTTACCCACAAAATCGGTGCATTCATCACCTATTTGAAGCTCAGGTAGAGCTAACCCCAGATGCGGTAGCAGTGGTTTTTGAATCACACTATCTTACCTATCAAGAGCTAAACCAGCGCAGCAATTGTTTGGCTCATCATCTCAAAGGTTTAGGGGTAGGGCCAGAGGTGTTAGTCGGCCTGTGCATCGAGCGCTCTATAGAAATGGTAGTGGCAATTCTCGCCATTCTCAAAGCAGGCGGTGCATATCTCCCTTTAGACCCAGTGTATCCTCAAGAGCGATTGGTATTCATGTTAACTGATACACAAGCACCAGTGTTGTTAACCCAGAAGCATTTGCTCGCCAAATTTGACCATGATTCTCATGTAGTCTGTATAGATACAGATTGGCAAAAAATTTCTCAAAACCAGCAAGAGAATCCGAACGCTGGGGTTCAAAGCGAAAACCTAGCTTATGTGATTTACACATCTGGCTCCACAGGAAGACCCAAAGGAGTAACAATCGAACACCGCAATGCGGTTTTATTGTTAGATTGGGCACAAGATGTCTTTACAAAAGAGCAACTTAGGGGTGTCTTGGCCTCTACCTCCATTTGCTTTGATCTGTCAATTTTTGAGTTATTTGTTCCTCTTAGTTGCGGTGGTAAAGCGATCCTGGCTGAAAATGCATTACATTTACCCACCTTAGCTAGCCAAGAAGAAGTTACTTTAATTAATACGGTTCCTTCTGCGCTGATTGAATTATTAAGAATTAATGGCTTACCTGAGAATGTGAGCGTGGTCAATTTAGCAGGTGAACCTCTGCAAAATTCTCTTGTACAGCAGATATATCAAAGGGAAACAATTCAACAAGTTTTCAATCTCTACGGCCCTTCAGAAGACACAACATACTCAACCTTTGCTTTAGTCAAAAAAGGAGCCAATCAGTTACCTTCCATTGGTTATGCGATCGCAAATAAACAAACTTATGTTTTAGATAATTATCTGCAACCAGTACCTATCGGCATTCCTGGGGAACTATATTTAGGCGGTGCTGGTTTGGCCCGTGGCTATCTCAACCATCCCCAATTGACTGCGGAAAAATTTATCCCCAATCCTTTTAGTCAAGAACAAGGGACACGTTTATACAAAACTGGCGATCTAGTCCGCTACCTGAGTGATGGACAGATTGAATACCTTGGTCGTCTAGATCATCAGGTAAAAATACGCGGTTTCAGAATTGAAATTGGAGAGGTTGAGGCGGCATTGAGGCAATACCCTGATATCCAGCAGGCAGTGGTTATGGCTCGTGAAGATATAGCTGGTAACAAGCGCTTAGTAGCTTATATTACCCTTAATCATGGGTCTGTGGCAACTGGGGAATTATTGCATTTTCTCAAAGCAAAATTACCTGAGTATATGCTACCCTCGTTTATAGTGTCCTTGGAGAGTTTACCACTAAACCCTAATGGTAAAGTAGACCGCCATCGCCTTCCAGCACCTGATACAGACAAAATAGAGCGGCAAAGCTTCACTCCACCCCGTGACAATTTAGAATTACAACTGGCACACATCTGGGAAAATATCTTAGATGTCCGACCAATTGGCATAGCTGATAACTTCTTTAATCTCGGTGGTCACTCTCTTTTGGTAGTGCGCCTGATGGCTCAGATTCACCAGCAGCTAGGACAGAAGGTACCCTTAGCTCAATTATTTCAGGCTCCTACTATTGAGCAATTAGCTAATACACTCCGTCAACCAACAGAACGCCTCCCCTGGTCTCCTGTGGTAGCAATTCAGCCTAATGGCTCAAAAAAACCATTCTTTTGTATACCTGGAGGTGGTGGATATACTTTCTATTTGTACCACTTAGCACGTTACTTGGGTTCAGATCAACCTTTTTATGGATTGCAAGCGCGGGGTTTGGACGGAGAACAAGAACCTCACACCACAATCGAAGCGATCGCAGCTTATAACCTAGAAGCCCTGCGAACAATTCAACCCCAAGGTCCATACTTACTAGGAGGTCATTCCTTTGGCGGTCTTGTTGCTTTTGAGATGGCCTTGCAGTTACAAAAGCAGGGGGAAGAGGTAGCCTTACTAGCTCTGATGGATACTTTAGCACCGATTCCTGGCAACAAGTTTATCGAGATTGAGCAGGATGACACTGGATATCTAGTTGAGCTTGCAAGCATTATAGAAAGTTTTTTGAACAAGCAACTGTCAGTATCCTACGATGCTCTCCAGTCGCTCTCCCTAGATGAGCAATTAAATTATGTCCTAGAACAGTTGAAAACAGTCAACTTCTTTGCTGCGGATGCAACTCCAGAGCAACTTCGCGGTCTTCTAAAAGTTTTCAAGGCTCAAGCTTCCGGTTTGTATTTACCACAGGAGGTCTATCCAAATAAAATTAATCTCTTCCGAACTAATTGGGAATTAAATAGTGATCCCACAGTCGGCTGGGATCAACTTTCTCGCCAACCAATACAAACTTACACCGTTGCCGGCGAGCATGTGACGATGATGGCTGAACCCCATGTGCAAGTTCTCGCAAAGCAGTTGAAAATTTGCCTCGATCGAGTACAACTCAGTCTCTGATGAAAATTTAACCTCCACGTCTATTTTCAAGGTAGATGAAGATAATCAAATAACTCACACTTTCGAGTAGACTTCTACCAGGTACAACCAGATGACTGAAGAGAAACAAATAACCTACATATCCAAAAATAGACGAATGCAGGTCTTTTTTGCGATCTGGTTTGGACAATTAATGTCTCTGATTGGCTCCAGCCTCACTGGTTTTGCACTAGGTGTGTGGGTTTACCAGCGCACAGGGTCAGTTACCCAGTTAGCACTCATTTCTGTATCCACAGTTTTACCAAAGATCCTGATTTCCCCTTTTGCAGGTGCTTTCGTGGATCGGTGGAACCGCCGTCAAGCAATGCTATTTGGTGACACGGGAGCTGGATTGGTGACTCTGGCGATCGCTATTTTATTCTTCGTGGGGAAACTAGAAATCTGGCAGATTTATCTAGGTACAGCTGTCAGTTCTATCTGTAGTTCTTTTCAGTGGCCAGCTTATCTTGCTGCTACCACACAGTTAGTACCTAAACAACACCTTAGCCGAGCTAGTGGTCTAATCCATCTGAGTGAATCAATTGCTCAACTAACTTCACCAATTCTAGCGGGGGTTTTGGTAACAACTATTCAGATTCAAGGGGTATTTCTGCTTGACTTTATTACCTTCTTATTTGCTCTCATAACGCTGCTGTTTGTTAAGTTTCCCGAACATAGGACTAAAGCCGACAATCAAGAAAAAAGTTCCTTACTAAGGGAGATTCTTCAAGGTTGGACATACATTAAAACTCGTCCGGGTCTGTTGGGATTAACGCTCCTTGTAGCTGCTACTAATTCCCTTGGGGGCATAGTAGAAGTATTAGCGACTCCATTAATATTGTCTTTTGCCTCACCAGCTGCACTCGGTACTGTACTGTCTATTGGTGGTAGTGGCATGTTAGTTGGCAGCTTGCTCATGAGTACTTGGGGAGGCTCACAGCACCTCATGAGGAATGTATTTTGCTTTTTGCTGCTAAGTGGTTTATCTATTCTATCTGTCGGACTAAAGGCTGATACTTCGCTGGTTGCCCTAAGTGCTTTTCTTTTCTTCCTGAGCCTACCAATCACTAATACTTCCATAGATGTCATATTTCAGAAAAAAGTTGTCCCTGATATCCAAGGAAGAGTCTTTGCCTTAATGGGAATGATTACTGAGTCATGCATTCCTGTGTCTTATCTATTAGCAGGCCCCCTAGCCGACCGAGTTTTTGAACCTCTGTTAGCCCCTAATGGAGCCTTAGCTGGAAACGTTGGACAATTGATTGGTATAGGAAAAGGACGTGGAATTGCTTTGATGTTCATAATCATCGGAGCGCTAACGATGGCGATCGCAATTATTGCTTATCAGTATCCTCGTTTACGGCTGGTAGAAAAAGAGTTACCCGATGCAATCGCCGATCCTGCTACAAAAAATCATCATGAATCATTTAGTGAATAATTTCTGAGGGCAATCTCAAAAGTTGACTCCTAACTTTATCAATAAGGAAATAGCATCATGAAAATCGCCCCGGCTCCTTTAGAGAATTGGTTACGCGACTACTACTTTACTAATGAAATTGATATTAGTGGTAGCGGTGTAGAGGATTTTTCAATGGTCGAACTTCGTCAACTAATTGGACTCAAACAGGAAGAGTTCGATCAACTAATTTTCCACGACAGTCCTTCTTTGGGAAGTCTAGGATTGCGGAAAGCGATCGCTCAACGCTGGGGAAAGGGAGACATCTCAAGAGTCATGGCAACCAACGGTTCTAGTGAAGCCATATTCTTAGTGATGAATGCACTATTAAAACCTGGTGACGAAGTAATAGTTTTAGACCCTGGTTATCATTCTCTGGTTCACATTGCTGAATCTATTGGTTGTCAACTCAAACGCTGGCGATTAAGGTTCGAGCAGCAATTTGCTCCAGATTTTGAGGAATTAAAAAGTTTAATTACTCAAAATACACGCATGATAATTGTGAATTTTCCTCACAATCCCACTGGAGTTTCAGTAAGCGTAGAACAGCAAACAGAATTGATTAAGTTGGCGGCTGGAGTAGGAGCTTATCTGGCATGGGACGAAGCATTTCTCGAATTGACATACGATAATCCTTCTCTTCCAGAAGTTAGTTTGTTGTACGACAAAGCCATCTCATTTGGAACTTTATCCAAAGCTTATGGTTTACCAGGATTAAGGGTCGGTTGGTGTTTTGCTCCACCTGATGTATTAGAAGATTGTATTCATCTGCGTGACTATATTAGTCTGGCTCTTTCACCATTAGTTGAACTAGTTGCTCAACGTGCGATTGAAAATGCAGATTGTCTTCTCAATATTCGTCAAAAACAAGCTTACACTAATCGAGAAATTTTGGCTGAGTGGGTTGAAACAAATCGGGATTTTGTGGAGTGGGTAAAACCACAAGGCGGAGTAACTGCTTTTCTACGCTTCCGAGGCATTTCAGATATTGAAGATTTTTGCCATCATTTAATCAATCCTCACGGAGTTTTACTTTTACCTGGTACTTGTTTTCATCATCCACATCATGTGCGCTTAGGATTTGGTGGTTCTACAGCCAAATTAAAAGTGGGTCTTTCACGTTTGTCTCAGATGTTAAGTGTTTATCATTCAAACACACAATTAATACACATATAAAGGAGTAAAACCATGTCTAGACTTGTATTATCTCATCAAGAAATCAGTGATATTCAATCATTACTGAAAGAGATTACCTCGCATTACAATTCTGTAGAAGATCATGATTTCATCAAAGACTCATGTCTATATGCTCAGGAACTACCTTGGCGAATTCGTGAGTTCATCAATGATTTTAGATTAATAGAAAACAATCTAGGTACATGCATAATTTCAGGTTATCCTATCGATGATTCTAAAATTGGCTTAACACCTAGTCATTGGAAGTGGAAAGCCGATGCTTTACACACACTGGAAGAGCAAATTTTGCTTGTTTTATACGGTTCTTTGTTAGGAGAAGTTTTTGGTTGGTCTACTCAACAAGATGGATATATTGTTCATGACATTTTTCCTATCCAAAGCCATGAAAATGAACAATTAGGATCTGGAAGTTCACAAACTTTATGGTGGCACAACGAAGATGCTTTTCATCCTTACCGAGCTGACTACGTTATCTTTTTATGCTTGCGTAATCCCGATCAAATTGCGACAACTATAGGAAATTTAAATGTAGAACAACTAAAACAAGAACAAATTCAGGCGTTGTTTGAACCCAACTTTTATATCCGCCCAGATGAATCACATTTGGAAAAGAATGAATCAGAAATCAGAAAGAAATCACGAGAAAATGATGGCTCTAATTTGATCACTTTATCCTATGAAAAAATCAACAAAATGAATTCTTGTGCCGGAGATAAAATCTCAGTTTTATTTGGTTCTCCTGAATCGCCTTATTTACGTCTTGATCCATATTTTATGGATCAGCTAAATAATAACAAAGAAGCACAAAACGCCTTTGATGCTTTAGTTAGGGCCATAGATGGGAACATTGAACCTATTACTTTAAAACCTGGAGATTATTGTTTGATCGATAATTTCAGAGTTGTTCATGGGAGAAATCCATTTAAAGCCAACTATGATGGAAAAGACAGATGGTTGAAGCGAGTAAATATTACAAAAGACCTGAGAAAGTCAAGAGATTCTCGATCTACAAGCACATCAAGAATCATTTTGTAGATATCAAAATAGCTAGGCTATGTTGAGTATCTAGAAACTCATTCATTCCAGTATCATTACTTTGCAGTCAGCGGCTATAATCCTGATTTTATCTTTATCGAACTTTAGGACTACGATTTGTCCTCATCAAAGCTTTTATCTTGCTGGTAATAGCTGTTAGTTAATCAAATTACTTTCCATATGTTGAGGTTACTAAATCCTCTTTCATCTCCTTTTATAGGAGATGAAAGTAGGGTTCTTATGCCCGATTAATATCCTTAACAAATCATCTACTCAAATTCCACACTTAGGTAACATCATGGCAACAGTAGGAAAATACTGCAAAGCTTACTTAGTTCAAGAATTATGTCAGTTCCTTAATTGGGATAAACAAGTTGATTATCTAAAAAAAGAAAGCCAATATATGGATGGTAAAGAAGTTCAATACGAGCGAAAGCTTACTGATGAAGATGTAGTTTATTTGCAAGAAAACTATGTTGTTACAGATGGAATTTTTTTAGAGGATCATATTGTTTATAATAATATTACCCCTGAATGGCAAGCTTTTTGTAAAACCGTGCTGCAATTTGATGTTTCAACTGATGAACCAGTAAAAGTTAGTATTTCTGCAATTTGAGATAGTAACATTACTAAAAAATTGATTTATTAACAGACAGTAAATAACGAAGAGATGAATAATAGATGTCTCATTTGCAAGGAAATGAAGTACATCCCAACCCTCCCTGATATCTTGAGGTAGATGCGGTATTTTTGTATCTCACAAGTATCTGCTATGAGAAGCTAAACTTTTGGAGTTATGTAATAAATAACAGGAGATAACAATGAATAGAGATGACAGAGAAGATACCAACATTTATAAAGTGGTTATTAACCATGAAGAGCAGTATTCAATCTGGCCAGCAGATATGCAGAATGCTTTTGGTTGGAAAGATGTTGGTATAAGAGGGTTAAAAAAGGAGTGCTTAACTTACATTCAAGAAGCCTGGACTGATATGAGACCACTTAGCCTGAGAAAAAAAATGCAGGCTGAAACAAATATGTAAGCATTATCTTAAAGTTTTCGCCAATATTCAGATGTCTTATTATTTTAGGCTTACTTATATATTGGTGAAAACAAGTTTTTAACGGGATTTTTCACTTGTAATTTTCACAATTGATAAACACGAAATTAAAACCAGATTTTAATTAACCAGAGAAATATATGACCACCACACATACCAATTTATCTCAGCAGTTTTGGAGTAAATTTGCATTAAACAATTGGGAAAAAGACAATTTAGCAATCAAACACTCTTTCATTTCTCCTCCTATAGCTTCAGATGAGTTGTTTAAAATAGTTGTTAATGATTTTAATACTGCTGATGATGTACATGATAGAACCAGATTTTATATTGGTGAAAAATTGCAAGAATTAGATAAATCAGATATAAGGTTGCCGCAAAAGCAAGATGCATCTTTTGCTAGTTATAACCAACGGATTTCTACTATGCTGAATGGGCAAGAATATGCATTAGTTATTGATGCTATCAAAGTTAATGATGTTCTTTGGGATTGGACTTATGACTTTCTCCAGAGCTTGTACAAATCATTAGGTTATATCAGCTATGGACATTTTTATTCTATATTTTATGGGAATTATCACGTTACTCCATTTGGCGTACACTTCCATTTTAATCCTGCTGAAAGTGCATTTTATTTTCCTATAACTGGTGGAAAATCTATGAGAACATGGACACCAGAATTTGTGAATAAACATCCAAAGCTGAAAGGAGCTAAAAATTATCAAGACTTTCTTGAAAGTTCTACTCTTCTTCAAGCTGAACCAGGAGGCATGATATATTGGCCTTCAGATAGATGGCACGTTGGTGATTCTAGAGGAGGAGATGTTTCAATAGTTCTTGCTATTAATACTTCCAGCGACTTGGTTATGCAATTATCACAGATGATTTGTGATGAAATCAAATATTTATATGGAGATTCTATTAAAGGATTTTTCTTCAAACGAATAACTCAAGCATTAGCACAATGGCATTCCCTTAATGAGGAAATGAAAATTTTAGGTGGAGATTCTTTCAAGGGTTATCCAGTTAGCCCATTAATTCGAGCCGGAATTGGCTTATTATCACTTATACTATCGATTGTTCCCAGTAGACAAATAACTACAAAATCTTTCTTTAATCCTGATGATTTGCAAGAAAGTGCGGAGAAAATTCCAGAATCTATTCAGTTAGCAGCTAAGAAGTTTAAATGGATTGTAGGTTCTATAATTATTGAACGAGCCAGTACAAAACTATGGTTAACTATGCTAACTTGTTATGGTTTTTGGCCGTTGTCAGCATCTCAAATGATCTCAGAAAAAAAGGGAGTTTTAACGAGTGAAAGTTCAATTCAAGTTTTTCCAAAACGTAAAATTTTATTTAGACAAGTAGATAAAAACAATACTCTTGTTTTTATTAATGGTATTGGAATTAATGTTACTTCACATCCAATATTTCCATTGATAATTAAAAAGATAAATTCTGTAGAAATCCAAAATGTAGCAGAGATATTACAGCTTTCTCGAACTGTAGTTGATGATAGTAATAATAATTGCCAGATTGCAGATGTAATAAAATTTTTGGAGGAATTATTACTTTATCGTGGTATTAAAATAGTTAAGTAGATAAATTGTAATAATTTGGGACTGCGATATAGTTACCACTTGTCAGCTAAACCATGATCCCGAATATTCGTAATCTCATTGCATCCGATATTGACCAGATTGAGCCGGTTTTGATGGCAGCTTACAGCGAACCAAATAGTTTCAAGTCTGAGCTGAGAAGATATTTAATTCTACAGCCAGATGGCTGGTTGGTTGCTGAAAGTGACAATACCCTCGTGGGAATGGTTGGAGCAGTGGACTATGGTGCATTTGCCTACATTGGAATGATGGCTGTTGACCCAGCCTTTCAACGTCAGGGTATTGGCAGAAGGTTAATAGGGCATTTACTAGGCTGGCTTGATGGGCGTGGTTGTCCTTTGATGCTGTTGGATGCAACTGAGATGGGGGCTAAACTTTACACCAAGCTTGGATTTATCGAGGATGAGCCAACACTGGTTTTCGAGCAACTTGATTACCCTAAAAGCTTGTGTTCTTACAAGTGTGTGAGCCAATTGTGTGCTGCGGAACTTTCGGAACTAACAATTTTTGATGCTCAAATATTTGGTGCTGAACGTCAGGCAGTTTTTGCCACCTTTTTAGCCGAGATTCCAAAACGTGCTTTCTTGGCTCGCAATGTAGCTGGTCAAATCACTGGCTATCTTTTTGCTCAAGCTTCTACTCTTGGCCCGTGGGCTGCTAGTACGCCGGAGGTTGCTGAGGCATTGTTAGCTACTGCATTAAATCTATCGTTCTCTGATAAACTTCAGGTGTTTGTGCCAGGTTTTAACAAAGCAGCAACTTCGTTGCTAATGCGTTATGGTTTCAGTAAAAAGCGTGTACAGCATCATTTGCGCCGTGGTGACAGCGCTTCTCCAGGTCAACGCTTTATGCTTTACGGTCTCGCCAGCCTCTCCATTGGGTAAGGAAGTTGAGCAAGAGTATTGAGTAACTGACCATCTTCCATCTGAAGAATACGATCAGCAATATCTAAAATGCGATTGTCATGAGTGACCAACAGAACAGAACAGCCTTCTTCTTTAGCTAGGCGTTGGATGATATCAACAACATCTCGGCCACTTTTACTGTCTAATGAAGATGTGGGTTCGTCTGCTAACAATAATTTAGGTTGAGCGACAAGGGCACGGGCGATCGCAACTCGTTGCTTTTGTCCCCCTGATAATTTCTCTGGATAATAATCTACTCGGTCTGCTAGTCCCACTGCTTCTAGTAAAGCGATCGCTCGTGGTCGATACTCGCATTTGGGTATTTCAGAGTGCAGTTTGAGCGACATTCGGACATTTCCATAGACAGTGAGGCATTTCAGCAGGTTATGGTGCTGAAAGATGAAGCCAATCTGTTTCCTAACTGTGGTAAGTTGTCTTTTACTAGCACCGTGGAGTTCTTGATTTAGTATTTTTAAACTACCTTCTTGCACGGAGCGTAATCCACCGATCAAGGTTAATAAAGTAGTCTTACCACTACCAGAGGGGCCCATTAAAATAACAATCTCTCCCGGATAAATATCAAAATTGATATTGGTCAGTATGGGTTTGAGTAAATTTCCTTGACCAAAAGCATAGTTAAGATTAAGGGCAGAAACTGTAGGTTGCATAGACTCCCCAATACTTTATTTACTAATCATTTATCCACAAATAAACTCCTTAAGAGGTTATTTTAAAATTACACGCCCATCAGATGGAGAGTGATTTTAGATTTCATTTAGCCCACTGACTTAAAATACATCGGCTGGATCGGCAGATAGTAGTTTACCGAAGGTAATTACCCCAGAAAGACTACACATAATTAGGGTAAAAAAGAATATTTTTACTACAACGCTCAATTGCATAGTCAATGGAATTCTTGTAAGTATAGCCAGTAATTGATAAATTCCTACAGAAGCAATCAGACTTGGTAAAAACCCAAGTACGGCTAGAATAATCGCCTCTTGAAGCACAACTTGTAATAAGGAGCGATCGCTATAACCCATAGCTTTAAGAGTGGCATATTCTGACAGGTGTTCGCTGACATCGACATATAAAACTTGATAAACAACGATCACCCCCACAACAAAACCCACAATTGTACCGAATGTCAGTATAATTCCCTCTGGTTTGGAAGCTTGATACTGACGTTCTTGTTGAATAAATTCCTCGTGAGTATAAACACTAATTTCTTTCGGCAGGCTATTTCGCAACCTTTTTTGTACAGTAGTGATAGTGGCTCCAGGTTGAACGCTAAGTACGCCAATTGTGACGTTATCAAGGCTATTTTGCCCATTTTGGGCATAATTCTGAGCATAACTTAAGTCACTAATGATCGCATTTCCTTGTAGATCCAGAGTACTCCCCATACTAAAGAGTCCTTTCACATAAGTACGACGATTGCCCATAATTGTTGCCACTTCTGGTTGCTGGGCAAGTAGTTCGGGGATAGCTCCTAGCGACGGTTGAGAGAGGCGATCAAACAATACTGTATCTGGTGAATTCAACTTTTGTATTTGTTGATTGACTTCTGGTATATTCAAAACTGGTTGAATAGGATTAAAGGCAATAATTCTTACTTGATTACCGAAGGAATTTCCTTCTGTTTCTGCTGTTTTATCGGTTTTGGCTAAAGAATGATGCTGTGATAGCTCCTGGGGATTTGCCCAATTAGTTGAACTGATATAGAGTGGTCTGGCAGAAGCAACACCTTCTACTGCATCTGCTTGAATCAAGTAAGCGCGAGGAAAAGATAACTGAAATTCTAAAGAGGGACTAAATGAGGAGATTAAGAGCAAATCCCCAGCGATGCTTTCATGTAGCCGGGTGGTTCCCTGTGATAAAGTAGCTTGAATTCCTAGCTGAGTAAACATTAAAATATTGGCAAAGCAAACACCGGTAGTAGCAACAGCAAGACGAATTTTCTGGTGAAATAACTGCGACCACGCCAGAGGAACCTCAATTGAGAAGTACTGTAACATTTAACTAACCCCTGAACTATTGCTATTCAACTCAGTGCCTATCTTCACCCTGACTCGCATTCCTGTAAACGTAGCAACTTTGCGGCTATCCTTGGGGTCAAGACGAACTTTTACTTCTACTACTCGGTTATTCACATCTGTTGTCGGTTTATTTTCATCTTGCTCAAGACGAGTTTTACCAATTTGCAGACCAATTTGACTTACCTTTCCTTGGATTTCACCTTGAAATCCTCCATATTCACTGACGATTATTGCTTTTTGTCCTAGTTTCACTTTGAAGATATCGGTTTCGTAAACTTCTGCAATTACATACATTTGACGAGTCTGTCCCAATTCTGCAATTCCTTGTTGAACGTTCACTTGTTCACCGACACGGGTGTTAATTTTTAAAATTTGACCTGCAACAGGTACTCGCACCTGCTTATCTTCTAATTCAGCCTTTTTCTGTTCTACCTGAATCAAGGCTTGATCTAGTTCTGCTTTGCCAATTTGCACATCAACAGGACGTACTTCTTGTAATTTCCTGAGATTGGATTCCTCTTTGGCAATTTGTGCTGGCAAAGTTGAGGTAGTATTCGCTAATGCAGCTTGATTTTGGTTGAGGGTTGCTAAAGCCTTTCTAAATTCGGTTCTTGCATCGTCAAAGTCAGAACGTGTAATGGCTCCGGCGTTAGCCAATGTTGTGTAGCGTTGATGCTTCAACTTAGCATTATCGAGTGAGGCACTCGCTTCTGCGATCGCAGCTTTTCTTTGCATAGTTTCAGTTCGTAGCCGAGCTTGCAACTCAGTAATAGTGTCACCCTGAGCAGCGATTTCTCCCACTTTGGCATCACCTTGCTGAATTTTGAGTAGTTGCGATCGCTTAATTCTCACATTAGCTTGTGCATCTTTGAGTTCCTGCTCTGCAAGGTTTTGTCCTTGAAGAATCGCTATCACCTGATTAGCTTTTACATAGTCTCCCTCCTGGACAAGGATTTGGTTTACACGACTGTCTTGAGCATTCACAACTGAAATTCTAATCACATCACCTTCTGGAATTAACTTTCC
The DNA here is from genome assembly GCF_034931145.1 of Nostoc sp. UHCC 0252. NCBI lineage: Bacteria > Bacillati > Cyanobacteriota > Cyanophyceae > Nostocales > Nostocaceae > Nostoc > Nostoc sp. UHCC 0252. Next base: position 20,703 of record NZ_JAYGHE010000077.1, read on the forward strand.
TAAAGCCGCCACCAGACTTGTATCACTAACAGCCTGAATGGGAGTTTCTCTAGAAATCTGATTATTTGCTTGAATAGAACTACAAGCAACACAAGAACTTAAAAGGCTAAAAACTATTAGGCGACGAATATTTAATTTAAAAACACTGGGCTGAGGAGAACAATGTTGTCGATTTATGTAATGAACGCTGACAAAGAGAAATTGTCTAGATAGAAAATTAGCTATAAAAAACATAGATGTGGTATTTTGCTACAAACCGAACTTAGCAGTAAGTCAGCTTATCTAATAGAAACTTCTGGCAAACTAGTATCTACTGGAATGAAACCAAGTTTCCCTTTTGTTTGTTTAATTAAAAACATAGTAACTACAAGCATTGGCATCACTAAATTTATTTCAGCAATTTGTTGATCGATAAAAGTTTCAGATAAAACTTTACCTCCCAATCTGATTGAATCATTTGACAAGCCGTGCATAACAATAGCTATTATAGTACACTGTCCAACCTTATTAAAAAAGTAAGTCATGATTATTGAAATCAAGATAAATTTGCAGGTAAGGATAAAAAACATAGACAAAAAATTTATGACTCCATAATCAAATGCTAAATTAATTTTGACTGGAATATGCCACATAGACCAGAAAAATCCTAATACTATTGATGCTTGCAGAGGTCGAAAGCGTTTTTGTAATAAAGGTAGAGCAAACCCTCGCCAACCATTCTCTTCAAATAAACCTCCAGCATCTAAAAACATAGCAATAAGTAAACCACTCCAAAAATTAATTGAGAAAAAGTTTATATCCCAGACAAAATCTTTTTCAGAAAGTAGCAACTTATTTAAGCCAGCAGAAGCCAGATTCATCAAGCTAAAAACTAATATACAAATTACCCAAATTTTCAATCCATACTGCCAGTTCATCTCTTGATGCCAAAAACGAAACCGATTTTTCAGTTCTAATAAACCTTTTTGTCCGTATGCAATACTAGCAACTATAAATACTGCAATGTCTGGTGCTGCTACTTGTAATATCGCAAGGAAAACTCCAAAAAATGCTCCTGGTTCTGCTGCTACTACCCGAAATGCAGTTACTAAATCAGTATTAAATTGAATACCAGTTTTTTGAAGTGCTTGATCTACTGCAACATCAGCACCTGTCAATAAAAAAACTGGAATAATTAGAATTACAATTAAGACTGAAATTACGTAGTACCATGCTAGTGGGTACTTTTTTACATTGACCGTAAATTGCCTTACCATAGTCATCCTCTCCTAATAGGAAAAATAAACTCCTGGGATTAACCCCCTTTTGTCACTCTCAGAAAACAATAATCTCAGCCAAATTATGAGACTTGGATTTAGTCTAGGTTTGAGGCTCTATTTTCTAACAGAAACTAAAATTTATAGACCAAAAGTAGAAATTAAAGCCCCGTAATCGTTTGAGCGATTGGATTCTCTCAAAGTGACAAAAGAGGGTTAAAAGGATATTTTAAAAGGGTCTTTTGCTCTCATAGTTAGCACCGTTAAGGACTTTAGTACATGACTAAAACTTTTATTTTTCGTTGTACTTAACCCAGTCCAAAACAGTAAAATTATACCGTCCGGGACTTTTAAAACATCTTTAAAATTAGAGTATCCGAGGAAGTAATCTTAAAACAATTGACTAGGGTAATGAATTTATATGACTCTTGTCATATTCAGGAGTTTAGTCTAAACTCCAGTGGGAATTAGTTATAGAATTGATGCAATTAATCCTAATAAGTAAAAGTGTTATCAACAAGGACAAAGAGCCATGAAGCTTATTTTATCTGTATCCTAGCTATTCTTGTCGCCCCGGCAGGATTACATCTCAAAACCGTTAGTCGAAGGGAATCCTACACTTTTTTGTCGCCATCAGAGAACTAAACAACCATCACGATAAATTTCACTCAGTATTATTTAAGTATTTACCTAATATACAAGTGCAGCGATCGCTTGAGCAAAATTCACAATCAATCTTCCTGGGAAGCTTCAGCTTGTTCCTTAGCCATAGCCTCAGCAATAACCTGCCGCAACCACTCGGAACGATTGGGCTTGTTTCGCACGTAGGCATCTAAATCTTCTGGGAGCATCACAGATATAGGTTTTGTATCACATTTAACACCTACTCCTTTTGATTTAAAGCGAGTAGCAATATCGTTTCTTGCCATAGTGATTATCCTTTCTCTCTACAGCTATAATAGCAAAACCCACATATATGTGGCAATATATTAGATATTTTTATCATTAAAAACGGCTGAAAACCTTTACTAGCCCACATATATGTGGGATAATAAAAGAGTAAGAGATAGGAACGGAGCGCCAAAAAGACTCCCGGTAACGGAACCGAACCGAAGCGTGAAATTTCAGATGTAGCGCCAAGTCCAAAACTCTTACATCAACAACAGAAAAAGCACCCCCGACGACCAATCTAAAGGTGCTTTTTCTGAGTTCTAATACTAGAAGGATTCTAACACATGAATTTGTTTTCTAACACTCTAATATTTCACTCAGAAGTAGATGCCCAATTAGTTGCTCAACAAGTCTACAACTGCCGCCTCGAAGGTAATATTTTAAACTGTCCTATTAAAGAACAACGGGCAGTAGATTTAGCAATTAGTTTAACTGGTGTTGCCTTACCAATAGTTGAAGGTGCAAGCTGTTTGCTCCCCTTCCCTAAACATGAGCGCGAATGTCAAGATGATGATGCACCACAGATTTATGTAGCTTGTTTATCTGCATACAACAATGGAAAATTACACGGAATGTGGATTGACTGTACACAAGATGCAGATGAAATTCAAGAAGATATTGAATGGATGTTATCTTGGTCGCCTTGCTGTAATTATGAAGCCTGTGAAGAGTGGGCAATCCATGATTTTCAAAACTGGCATGGTATTCACATTGATGAATACGAAAGCATAGAAAAATTAGCCGAACTTGCTCAAATATTATCAGAGCATGGTGCAGCCTACGCCGCTTATTATGAATATGACAGTAGTGAGGCTAGTGTAGAAGGTTTTCAAGAAAATTACTGGGGTGAATACGAAAGTGAAGAGGATTTTGTTTATGACCAACTCGAACAACAGGGATTGATTAAAAACTTAGAAGACATGGGTATTCCTAGCTTCTACCTTAATTTTGAAGCAATAGCCCGTGATTGGTTTATTGATTCATACTATTCAGTAGATGAAAGTTACAACAAAGTCTACGTTTTCAGCCGTCACTAATAAAATCAATGGGGTAGCTAATAACTACCCTTGCACTTTTAAAAAATGACTAAAACAATTCGGAAGTCGGAAGTAAAAGTATTTCCTAATTCCGACCTCCGAATTTCAACTTCAGTTGACCAGTTGACAAATGAATTTTCATAAAATTCATTTGTCAATATTTAAACCAGTCCGACTAACTAACGTTTACGCTTGGAATCATTTTGAGATGACTGTTTGATGTAATCACTAGGGATAACTATCTTGGATTTATCCCAGCGCAACAGATAGCAATAACTTTTAGTGTTAGGGCAGGCTACAAAAGCTGGAAAATTCACACCAAAAGTAAAAGCTAAGGATGTAAAAATTCCAAGCGTAATTAGATAAAGTGACCATCCTGACCACCCAGAGCCAATCCAGCGTGCAAAGTAAATCAAATTGACTTTGAATTGCTGCGATCGCTGACTACGTAGTTTCGCTTGCTTCTGTTGGGCCTCAATCCATTGCTGAGATTCATTGAGTTTGTTCAAAGCTATTTGGGTTGCCCGAAGCTTGGCTTTTTCCTCAATAATTTTGTGCGCTTTGACCTCAATAGTATGCTTTTCCTCATCTATTCGGATCTTGACCCATTCTCCAATGTCGGCGGCAAGCTCATTAAAGGCGGCTGCGGCTGGAATACTGGGGAAATCGGCTTTTTTCCCATAACCTTAGCTCTAAACGCCTCTCGTAGTTGCTGCCATTCCTGTTGAAAAGCAGGTGATTTCATCTCCTCTAATAAAGACTGCAAATACAACTTGGGCAACCCAGCCATATCACCCTTGGCCTTCTGTCGCACCATTTCTCTAATTAACTCTCGCTCCTCCTCACCCAATAAAGCCGTAGTATCTCCAAGCTGTTGCAGAAGTTCATCTGTATCTACATCTGGTGTCGAGTTATTCAGCCCGAAATATTGTGCAACCTCCTCAAAGGATTTGCGTTGATTTTTGATTAAATCGCAAGCCTCAAAGAAGCGATCGCACTCAGCTTGGTTATATTCATCCTGGTCTTGGAGTCCACAAGCTTGCAAAATTGAGATAGATTCACCCAGCGAAATTTTAGCACCTACTCGCTCCTTAGCTCTAGACAACAATGCAGAGATATCTAGAGGTTCAGCAGCAGGTTCATTCTTCTCATTTTTAGATTTTTTCCCTCTAGGTTTTGGGCTAGTTTCTGGTTGCTCCTTAACTTCTAATTCTTGTTGAAATAAATCCGTAGCTTGTTGGTAGTCAGAGACACGTTCACTTGTAAAGTATTGACGGACAGTATCAAAACCAGATTGGATCTCTTCATCTGCATATTCATTACAATCGGTAGACAACCCACAGGCGCTGAGAGTCGCATTCACATCTTCCACAGAGAGCGAATAAAGATTTTGTAGAGCTTCTTTAGTGTATGGCATGATTGTTAATTCCTACTTGAATGCTTCTTCTAGTAGCTCGTCATTTTCAAGGCTCATTACTGATGTCAAATTTTGCTCACCATCACTTTTAAGGTGAGTAGGTACAGATTTTGGTGTAGAAACATCAAAATTGGGATCAAGGTCAGCATCTGATTGAGTTGAATTGCCCAGCATCCCCTGATTCCCTAACTCATTTTCCAAACCAAAAGCTTGGGCTAAATAAATAATTTGTTGTTGCAATTGATAGATTGCAGTTCTGGCTTTCAGCTTCAAGTCAGCATCACTGAATCCCCCAGACCACTTGCAAGCTAAAGGATACCAAAAAGCCGCCAGCGCCCAGGTAATCATATTTTGGCGCGGGAACTCAAGAAACTTATTCTTGGGACTGAGATATTTAATCAGCGTGATATAAGGAGAATTGACACTAATTTGAAAGCGAAAATCGACTTGTTCAGGCATGAGTCGTCATCCTTTCAGAAGTTCCACACAGGTAATAAAAAAGTCCGTAATTATCTGTCAGCCGAAATTCCAATCCATTACGGGACACATCAGCTAAAAAGTTACGGTTGATTTGTGCTTCCAGTTCGTTACACCAGATTTTCTCAGTGTGCGGCAACAGACTATTTAACTCACGAGATAAATAGTGGGCTGTACCACCAGCAAATATCATCTCGTCGACATCAGAGGGGATGCGACTACGTAACCAACTAAAAAGACTAATCCAGTATTCCTCTCGTGCAGTAGCAACTGCTGACCTAATTTGAGAAAGTTCTGTATCTCGTAAACCAGGGTCTTGAACCCGGACTAAGTGAGCTAAAGCCTTAGTGCTGATTTTAGAACCAGCCTTAGAAATAGCTGCCGCTAACTTCAGAGGCTTCTGTCCAGATACCAAACGTTGCACACAGCCAACTAACTTGTTAAATCCTAAATCTTCAGTAATGCCTTGAGAAATCATACCTCTGTCCATAATCAGCAAAGAGATATTGCGATAACCAATCATCACCACCGCGATTTTACGTTCTTTGAGACTGGAACCGGGAGCGCGTCCCCGCGAAATTAAACCAAAACCTTCTGGACGACAGAAAAAACTTTCCAACTCAAACGAGCGTTCCACACCGCGAAACCGAAAACCAGCCAGAGCTTCAGTCACTAATTGTTCAAATAATTTGCGGTCTTCGTACTCACCGTAAGGCAACAGCACCCCCAAACGGATAGTTGCGCCATTAGAAAGAGAGTTTTTTTGTGCAAGAGCGCCTACAAGAGCCAAAGTCTTGTAAAGAGCGAGTTCAAACTTTGGTTCAGAAAGTTTTAAATCTGCATAGAATCGGTCTTGGGCGAGGAAACCAACAGCCCGATATTGTCCTTTGTACTCAACCCAAGCAGAATTTTCAGCAGCCGGACTACCAACACAGCTTGACTCGTAAGCTACAAGACTGGCTTTAGGAACTTGGGCAACTTCCGGTTCCATCAGTAGTAGTTTCGGGTGGAAGGATTTGAGAGTATAGAAAATCTTGCTCAGGGATGAACCTGGATCAAATGCAATTGTTAAATCTGCCATCGCTATTTGCTTGGCTGAAACCCTTTAATTATTAAACAACAAACTGCCAAAAAAAAGGCAAAATTAAGGAATTTTACAAAAAGGTAAATATAAGGAATTTCAATGGTAAATCAATGGCATTTCAATGGCAAATACAAGGAATTATTCCATCAGATTTCCGTAAAATATAGGAATTTCGGAAAATTTTCGCTATTCAGGAAAAAATAAGGTAAATCAATGGCATTACTAAGGTATTTACAAGGTAGAGGTCAGGTAAATATAAGGATTTTGCCTTTGAAAACCCAGTTTACCAAAGGGATTTCTCCCTCTGGACTCCCTCCAAAAAATTTTCGCACAGTACGCCAAAAAGTTTGTGCAGAAAAATCGAGTTGGATTTAAAATTTGATTAGGCAGAAAAACTGTATTAACAAATATTAAGTTTTGAATTACCCAACACTACAAAAAGTAAGTTCAACGCTTATAAAGACCCAAGCGCATCAAATGATGTCGATGTGTTTTTGGGAGAATAGCCATTACTGGAGTAGTCAACCATCACCCAAAAGACAATATTCTTCTGGTGTAGTGATTCGGGTAGCTTCTTTCAAAAAAGTCAATTGGGTAGGTTTTAATTTTTGTAAATACCATGCAGAGGCAGTGGGAATATTTCAAGAACTGCCAAAGAATGAAAAATTCTTTTATGAGCTAAAACCTAATTGTTATATCTCTTTCAAAGTTTGGTGCGTTGATGGTAAGCACTTTGAGAAGGTAATAAGCGAACTCAACAATTATGTGGATATAGGACTTGAATTTATAATTAGCAGTCCCGATCAAGTACCCGAACTGTTTCAAGCACTAAACCTGACATTCTATGAAAGGAGTGTTCAGTGTTAACAGGCAAGAACTCAGAACCACAGCAAGCAGTACATTACTTCATGGAAGGGTATTACCAGGAGGGTACTTCACGCTGGTCTGGGAAAGGTGCGAAAAAATTGGGACTATCAGGAGCAGTTGATCACCAAGAAACTTTTTCTAACATCGTTAATGGGCGATCGCCTGATGGAAGTCAAAACCTGTGCGCCAGAAAGTTAAACTCATCACAACGACGGGCGGCAACTGACTTTACTTTCTCTGCACCAAAGAGTGTCAGTCTACAAGCGTTAGTGGGTGGTGATGAAAGGCTAATTACTGCCCATCAGTTCGCGGTGCAAAAAACCTTAGAACTGATAGAAGAACGCTATAGCTACACCAGGGTAACAACAGACACAAGACGGGAAACTACCAGAACAGGAAATTTAGTAGTCGCGGAGTTTGACCACATTGAAACCAGGGAACTAGACCCGCATCTGCATACTCATGCCCTGGTTATGAACATGACGCAGCTAGACAATGAGGAATGGTATAGTCTCCTGAACGATGAGATTTTCAAAAATAAGAAATTTCTGGGCATGGTGTACCAGAACTACCTAGCAGTGGAGGTACAAAAATTAGGGTATGAGGTGGAAGCTAGGAATCATGGGCAGTTTGAGATTAAAGGTTTTCAGGAAGAGGATTTAAAGGAGTTTTCTAAACGACGACAGCAAATATTAAGTGCAGCAGGCGAAAACTCAACTTGGACAGAGCGCGAAGCAGCTTGGACTGCCACCCGTAACTTGAAGCAGAAAATTAATCCTGTGGAGTTAAAAGCCAAATGGAGAGAGGAAGCGGCAGCACTGGGGATCAAGTTTGTACAGCCTCTTGAGGCACAGCCGGAACTAAACCCCCGGTTAGTGAGCTATAAAAATCTGGAAGATGCAATCGCTCACTGCTCGGAAAGAAATGTCGCTTTCACCCAAGAAGATTTAGAAAAATTCATCCTAAACCAAGGGCTAGCCACGGAAGTTAATCAGATTGAACCGCTAGTTAAAGCTAACCCGGAATTACTCAGCCTGTCTCAAGAAAACCGCGACTTTACCACCCTGGCAGCAGTTAACCGAGAACTAACAACCATTAAATTGATGCAGTCTGGGATGGGTAAAGTTAGCCCACTTGCTCACCCAGAAGTAGTTGAAAGCCACCTGGAGAAAACAGCTTTAAACCTGGATCAACGTCGAGCGGTACTGACAGCAGTAACCACAACAGACCAATTTATGGCATGGCAGGGGGTAGCTGGCGCTGGTAAAACTTTCGCCCTCAAGGAATTCAAAGCGATCGCTGCCGCCTCTGGCTACACCATCAAAGGCTTTGCTCCTAGTTCGATGGCTGCTAAAGTCCTGGGCCAAGAGTTGGATATCCAAGCTGAGACTGTTGCTAGATTATTGGTCTCTGAATCACCCCAAGAAATTGAACCTAATCAAATTTGGATTGTGGACGAAGCAGGGTTACTCAGTGCTAAAGATGCCCTTGATCTTCTAGAACGGGCAACCCTTGAGCAAGCCAGAGTGTTGTTAGTGGGAGACACAAAACAGTTATCAGCTGTAGAAGCAGGCAACCCCTTCAAATCCCTACAACAGGCGGGAATCAAAACTAGCCACTTAAACGAATCTTTGAGGCAACGTGCGCCAAAGCTGAAACTGGCAGTAGACCTGATTGCTTCTGGCCGTATTGAGGAGGGATTTTCACGCCTCGATGAAAACGGTTGCATCCAGAGTGTAAAAGCAGAATCCAAAATTGAGGCGATTGCCCACGACTATGTAACAGCCACACCAGAACAACGAGCGCGAACCCTGGTACTGGCTGGAACAAATTTTGAGCGTTTGGCAATCACTCAAGCCATTCGGGGGCATTTAAAGGCTGAGGGTAGTTTAGGAACTGCGATCGCCATCACCCAACTGCAAGCCAAAGACTTAACTTCAGTACAAATGCGCTACACCCACAACTTTGAACTGGGTGATATGGTCATGCCCACCCGCAATTACAAGCGCCGGGGGCTGTCCAAGGGCAAGCTTTATGAAGTGGTGGATAAGGACAGTGACCAACTAACACTCAAAGCTAGTGATGGTAAGCATTTTCAAGTAGACACGGGATTTAAAAAGGCAGTTTACCAACGTCAACAGATTGAACTTGCCGAGGGCGATCGCCTACGCTGGACGAAAAACGACCGACAATTAGGACGGCGCAATGGTCAAGAGTTTGTAGTTAAAGCCATTGCAGGTTACAACGCGCAAATCCAGTATTTAGAAAGTGGTCAAACTGAATTTATTAACCTGCAACAAGCACAACACCTAGATTATGCGATCGTCAGCACTACATATAGTAGTCAGGGAAAGACGGCTGACCAAGTATTGATTGCTGCTGACAACACCATTGGACAAGAAAGCTTTTACGTTGCGGTCAGCCGTGCTAGGTATGAATTGAAACTCTACACGGAAGATAAAGACAATTTACTAGCCTTGGCGCAGTCGAGTAGGGCTAAAGAAAATGCACTGGTGCTACTGCGACAGAAAGAGTTAGAGAAGCAGCACCAATCAAAATTAGAGAAAGAAATGGTTGTAACTGCTCCGATTGTAGCTAAAACATCCACTACAGAGCAGGAAAGTAAAGAAGCGGAGGGGCAGAGGAGCAAAGAGGTGGAGGCAAGGGAGCGGAGGAGCGGGGGAGCAAAGGAGCAATCTTATACTGAGTCCTCCCCTCTGCCCCCCTGCCCTAGACCTCTGCCAAGTTCTTCCCCTCTGCCTCTTGTTTTTAAAACTCTACCGCCGGAAGCACCAAAAACTGTTGTTCCTACTCCCAAACCATTTATTAGAAAACCAGTTCCAAAAACAGCACAGCCAACAGTAGCATTTTGGACTCCTAGTAATATTAGTGAAGCCCCAGAAAAACTTGATTCTCAACACTGGCAAGAATTAATACAAGGTAGCGCCATCCACCCCGAAATTGCCAGCCTTAATTTCACTAGCTTGCATCAAACTCTTGATTGGGAGCATGAAGCTTGGGAATACCTCATGTACAGTGATAAACTGCCACGCACTAACACTGGTAGGCTGTCTTCAGGGATCATAAGTAAATATGCTCATATTGAATCAGGCGGCTGGTGGTGTGATGCTGGCGTTAATCCCGACTCCTTCGCCAATCTCCAATCAGGGGATAAACCTGATAGAAAGATATGGGGATGCTACAAACCCGATAACCCCAGAGAAAAAGCTGATAAACCCGGCAAATTCATCAAATATGAACATCCACCACAAACTGAACTCAGTATTTTCTTGCTCGATGTACCTGATGATATTGCTGGGCGTATCTATGAAAAAGCTGGGGTACAACCAACCGATTGCGATCGCCAAAGTGGATTTTGGTATTGCGTTTGGAAGCACAACTTACCAGTCACAATTACTGAAGGAGCAAAGAAAGCAGCCAGTTTGTTGAGCCAGGGTCATGCAGCGATCGGGCTACCAGGAATCTATGCTGGTTATCGCAGTAAAGATGAGTTTGGGGAGCAGACCAAAGCTCGGCTGATGGATGAATTAGCTGTTTTCGCCACTCCAGAACGGCAGATAACTTTCTGCTTTGATTACGAGACACGCCCGGACACTCAGCGAAATATAGAGATTGCTATCTCACGCACTGGGGGGCTGCTGGAGGAACGGGGAGCTAAAATTAATGTGGTGACGTTGCCGGGGCCAGATAAAGGCGTTGACGATTTAATAGTGGCTCAGGGGCCACTAGCATACGAAAAGGCGTTTTACGAAGCGTCAACTCTCAAGGCATGGCGAGATAACAACAATAAACAACGACATACTGCACCAGCACCACCCAAAAAGTTGAGTGACCAAGAGCGCAAACAACGGCTTCAACAACGTTTTTCAGGTCAAGTTACTCACAAGGCATTTAAGAAAGCCATCGATGCACTGACTGACCGAGAACTATTGTACTTAGAACAAGCGGTCAAGGAATATTTTGCCCAGCCAGTTGCTCAAGTACCAGCACCTGTTGATAAACAGGCTATTGAAAACGAAATTACTCAGCTTGGGCCACAAATTGATAGTTTGTGGTTAGAACACGCTATCCAAGAGAAAACTATCAGAGCAATGGAGCATTTTCCGCTTCATAAGTTGAGTAATAAGTATAACTTGAGACTAGAGCAGCAATTACAAACTATTGGAACTATCAAAGAATTAGTCACGTATCAGCAGCAGCTTCAGTCCAAACTTCAGGAATACGAAACCCAGGTAGAAAATCATCACTCCTGGGAGAACCAACAGCAAACTATTGAAATGAAGACTATGGCTGAAATACTAAACTCTCCTCAATTACAGTCACGACTAACGAGTATTTTGGATGAGATAGAACTTAAACAACAGCAAAGTCAAGCCAAGTTGTCTATTTCTCAGCAGCCATCACCACAACCGCGTCGAGGTTTGAGAAGGTGAATTATGTGCAACCTGAGTTACCGGGGCTAAATGAGCAATCGTACAGAAAGTTACGCTAAGACTGTAATCCTTACTGGGTAAGCATTCTGCAAATCGATATTTTTCACAATTCTCGATGTACCAATTAACCTATAGGCTATTTGGTACTGCATTTAGTAACGTAGTCATAAGGGTTTCAGGCTGTAAAAATCAGTGAGGTTTAAATGGTACAGCTTTAAGTGTGCATCCAATTGGTCAAAATCTCATTTTCGGGTAAAAGTTGAGAAAATTTTTTGAAACTCTCTCTGGGTAGGGTTTTCAGGCGTTGCATGGCGGCTCCTAGCAGCTTCGCTACTTTCTCCCCTATCTCTGAGAAAATTCCAGCCCCAGCAGGCATTTGGTGAATTATTTGTCGAAAATAAATCTAATGTTAAACCAAAGAATATGAATAAAGTTGTCGTCGGTTTTCAAAAACTATTAGTCCTTTTTTTAATCTTGATAATTATGTTTGTCAGTTACAACGCGGCTTCTGCCCAACAAAAAGAAATGATCGTGCGTATCTCGGAAATCGAAATAGATTCCAACTATCTTGAAGAGTATAAAGCCATCCTGAAAGAAGAATCTGAAGCGTCGGTCAGATTGGAACCAGGCGTTATCTCGATTTTCCCGATGTATCAAAAGGAAAATCCGACCGAGGTCAGGATTCTGGAAATCTACGCTAGCCGCGAAGCATACGAATCGCATCTCAAAACCCCGCATTTCCAGCGATATAAAACTACGACGCTGAAAATGGTCAAATTGCTGAAGCTGGTTGATATGGAAACGATGGACGCAAAGACGATGACTAAAATATTCAGGAAGATGGAAAAAAGTAAATCATGAGTTTAGAAAATAAACAATTCACAACAGAAGATTTAAAAAGATATATAGGTTATTTGGTACATCGAGAATTGCGAAAAATATTGAATTGCAGAATGCATATCCAGTAAGGGTTACAGCCAAAGCGTAAGTTTCTGCACGGATGCTCATTTGACCCCTTACCCTTAAATCAATGGGGACAAATGATCTGTGAAACTAATCAAACACAGGCGGTTAAACTATATCGAAAAGCATTGCTTTCATCAAAATGGTTAACCGTTTACTGATACAACAAGGAATTGACCAAAATTTACTATGAACTACCCCTGGCTCAAACTTTCGCACAGCCAGAGGTAGTTCATTATCTGAGTTTTATACCTGCACAAGTCAGATAAAACCTATTACCTTCTCAATTTTGTTGACTGTGATTGAGTATTAGTATGTTTTAAATAATCAGAAACTACCTCTCCTACTTCCTCTAACGATTCAACATCATTCTCTGTAGCATTAGCAGTCAAATCACCGTCAACCATCACAGCCCGACCATCTTTAGCTGTAACAGTAATACTATCTCCATTTTGGTAAAAGTTGTAATTCTTACTCTCATAACTGCGTGAACCATCAGAATGCTGATCACCAAAAAGACGCAGCAT